>JASHQZ010000041.1 GCA_030038835.1 candidate division FCPU426 bacterium | reverse complement strand
ATGGTGCGCCTGCCCGGAGTCGAACCGGGGACCCACTGCTTAGAAGGCAGTTGCTCTATCCGACTGAGCTACAGGCGCAAACAACAAACAGCAAACCTTCGACAACAAAGAGACTTCGAGGCGGTGAGATTTCCTCTATCCAAAAGGTTAGGCCATTTTGGTCGGGGCGGTGAGATTTGAACTCACGACCCCTTGGTCCCAAACCAAGTGCGCTACCGCTGCGCTACGCCCCGACCCAAATGCCTAACCTGGGGATGACCCATTGGCCCAAGCTCAGTTTTCTGCCGCACTACTCCCCGACCTGAAAATCAGACTTGTTAGGACCTTTCGTCCCCAATCGCCTTCGCCTAAAGGCTATGTCGTACAGGCCTAATACACCACAACCCAATCCCTAAGACGTTTAAATCACTTTCAATAATTCTCTGGCTTTTTGGACAGCCAAGCCGCGATGGCTGATTTTGTTCTTTTCCTCCAGGGTCATTTCCGCGAAAACCTTCGAAGAACCCGAGGGACGGAACACCGGATCATATCCGAATCCCTCTTGACCTCGAGCCTCGGTGACGATGTTTCCCCGGACCTCCCCCGCCACCTGCCAAAACTGGCCATCGGGATAATATAACGTGATGACGGTCCTAAAAAACGCGCTTCTTTTCCCTTGCGGCACACCTGCCATCAGCCCCAGTAATTTTCGGACATTGTCCTCATAGGTGCAATTATCCCCGGCAAAACGGGCCGCGTAGATGCCGGGTCGGCCGTCCAAAGCGTCCACAAACAATCCCGTATCGTCGGACAAGGCTGGCAACCGCGTGAATTCTGAAACGACTCGGGCCTTTTTGAGGGAATTATCCTCCAACGTCGTGCCGTCCTCCTCCACTTGGGGCATTCCCGGAAAATCGTATCCCGGGAGGACCTCCCATCCAGCTCCGGATAAGGATTCCGCCATTTCCTTGAATTTATTTCGATTATGGGTGGCAACGATCAATTGGTTCATTTGCGAAAAGCTTTTTCCTGAGACCGAAGGACCTGCCGGATTCCCGCCTCAGCCAATTTCAATAACTCTTCCAATTCCTTCCGGCTGAACGGTTCCTTCTCGGCAGTTCCCTGGATTTCGACGAATTTTCCCGAAGCCGTCATAACCACGTTGAAATCAACGTCAGCTTGGTAATCCTCCTCGTAACACAAGTCCAGGACGGGCTTCCCCTGGACAACGCCCACGCTGACCGCCGCGACCGCTTCCCGGATCGGCATCCGATCCAAGGCCTTTTTCCCGACCAAGCCCGCCAGGGCGTCAGCTAGCGCCACATAGGCGCCGTTGATGGACGCTGTACGGGTCCCCCCGTCGGCCTGAAGCACATCGCAGTCGATGACGATTTGCCGCTCCCCCAAGACTGCCAAGTCCACCACCGACCGAAGGGACCTCCCGATCAACCGTTGGATTTCATGGGTCCGTCCGTCGATTTTCCCCTTCACGGCCGCCCGCGGCGTCCGCTCGGCAGTGCTTCGGGGGAGCATGGAATACTCGGCGGTAACCCACCCCTTTCCTTTCCCCCTGAGAAAGGGCGGCACCTCCTCGGAAACCGAGGCGGTACAAAGGACTTTCGTCTGACCCATGGACACCAAAACCGAGCCCTCGGCGTAACGGGTGTAGGACCTCAAGAATTGAATCGGCCTTATTTGGGCTGTCATTGGCTCCCCCTTGTTCGAACCGTTTAAAAAGAAAAACCCCATCCTGCACTGATCGGCAGATGAGGTTTAAAAAAGTCTTGCGGCAATTGAACTCACACAGTTCATCATTAAGAAAAGGGCCTTTGGCCCCATACTGAAACTTGTGTCGCCCTCTTTACAATGCATCGGGGATAGCCCGATCTTAGAAAGGAGAACGAGGGCAAACCTTCTGGATTTTATCTTTCCTTTTTTACCTTGTCAACTTGGGGCCTAAGTCGAAGCCACGTAGGAGCTTAAGCGTTTCAAATGGGCGGCGTTCTTCCCTTCCCGAATGGCCTTTTGCGTTTTCTCGCTGATCCATTGATAGAGATGGACGCGCACCTTATTCTTCAAACCCGTTCCAAGGCCTTTTTCCACCGCTTGAAGCCGGAGCTTCAACAAAGTCGCCAAAGCCGCATCCAACACCTCATCCGCCCTTTGGGGGTCCAGGGCTTTTTTGTTGTCCATTAGCCGCTGGCTGTCCACCGAGCCGTCCTCCAACAAGTTCCCCGCCGAATCCCAGTTGGCGTTGCGGAAAACCTCAGGAAATTTTTCGCGTGCAAGCTCCACGGTCCGGCCCAACATGGTGAGGGTTTTTTTCTCCCCCACCAAATCCTTCAATTCATAAGCGATGATGTTTCGGAACTCATCGTAAAGCATTAAAAACTCGTGTTCCGCCTGCAGCCTTTTCAATTCCTCCAGATCAGGCCCGGGGGCCGGCGGAGTAGTGGAGGGGGTCGATTCGCCGGCCACCGCGGCTTCGGGGGCAGGAGGACCCATGAAAGGCGGCGACATGGGCGCGTTAAAGTCGATGGGAGATGCGGAAGCAGGGGCCGGGGTCGTCGCTTCCTCAGCCGCCCCCCCCAACAATTCGCCGCTGGAAAGGGTCTCGACTGGGGCCGCATCTGTTATGGATGATTCCTGGAAACGTCTTTCCAGTTCCTGGCTTTTGGCTTCCAACTCGATATTCCGGCTGTTCATCCACTCCTGGAAATGATTCTCATCCTCGGGGGAAGCGGACAACGGGCCGGGAATCGCCGTCGGCACTTCCCCCATATCCACGGTTTCTTCCAGCTTTTCCGAGGGTCCGGAAAGGTCACCGCCGAAAAGTTCCGAGATGTCGATCTTTAGATCATCGTCCGGCTTCCGCATCTCCTGCCTTCCTTGCTTCTGGGGTTTCATCATATAAAGTACGTCGGAGCCTTGTCAACGAGCCGCCGATTCGGCGTAACGGCGCCCTACCTGCGAAGCTCTATGGACTCGAAGCGGCGGTGATCTATCGGGAACTTCCCTAAATCAAATCTAGAAGTCCCTCTGCACAGTCGCGGTCAGCAGGTCTTCGATGTAATATTGACCGGGCTGGATATATTCGTTCCGGAACCTGCTGGCTCCCAGGCTGGCCGACCATTGGGGTGCCCAATCCCATGTGGCTTTGACCGAAAGCAAATCCTGGCTGTCCTCATCGATAAACCCAATGTTGAGGAGAGAATTCGTCAGGGGCTGGACATCGTAAACCTTGGAGAAAAACCGGAACAACAGTTGAAGGTAAACAGAGGATGAGGGGCGCACCACCGCGGCCCATGAAGCGCTTTGGACAGTATTGGAAAACCCGTAGCTGTTGGAATTCGTCCGTTGTTGTTCCAAGTTAAAATCCTGGAGAATATTTTCAAGGTATAGATGAGCGTTAAAAAGCACCGACCAAGTTTCGTCCGTTTGGAGGCTTCCGGGAATGGGCGCGGTTTCAGTGACCGCCCAACGGTTGAACTGCCGGTTGTTGTAACTGCCTTCGAGTTTGATCGATATTCTTTCGTCGATTTCCCTCCCGATGCCGGCCAAGACTCCCTGGTCCACGAAATTTTCGGTCTGGATAGTCGCCGCGGCGCTGTAATATTGCCGGGAGAAATATTTGCCCTCGATTTCATAGTTCCACGGCCCGGCGGGATTCCATTGAATACCCGCCATGTTATCGTCGTCCCAATAGTTGAATTGGTCGTATTCGCTATCCCGGACAAAATACTCTTTTTTGTAGTAAAAACGGAAATCCTGCGGTTCCGCCTCCAATAAAAAGTCAAACCGATCCTTCAGGCTGCTGAGGACGGAGTAATACTGGTATTGGTCCACACCCAAATGGTAGCCCAAATCGGCTTGGATAAGACCCCAAGTGGAATGGGCTTGTCCCCCCCCATTTAACAGGTAGATTTCGTCCGACAGCCGGGTTGAGGGATCGGGTGATTGGAATACGTTGTCGCCAAAACGGTAACCGAACTCAAGGGGAGTTAGGCTCGCGCTCAACTGTGGACTGTCCGAGTTGGCAACCTGTTGGGCCCAACCGAATCGCGGGCTCAAGATCAAAATCAACAATAACCATCTCCTTTTCATTTCGCCTCCCCTTTCCCAAGCGAGTCCAGGTGTTTTTGGACTTTATCCATGAATTGGTCAAGTTGGCCCAAGGATGCTTGGCCGTGGGCTGTCATTTGGCGAAGGTCCTCCAGTCGGGCCTCCAGTCGCTGGCGTTCTTTATCCCCCGCCATGTCGCTTAAATCGTTGCGTTTCAAACTGTCGTGGGGAAAGCTGGAATCCTCGTTGTCCCTTTGGAGGTCCTCCAGGAATTCCTGCATTTTTCCCTGGAGTTTTAATTCATTTTTGACTTCCTCTTCCTCGATAGACCATTTTTCGATCTGTTCCTCGAGACTCTTCTTGCGGTCCCGGATTAAATCCAATGTCAAAAGGAGGCCGTCACGGTCGCTAGCCTGTGGAGCACCGAAAGAAGGGGGGATCTGCGGACTTTCAACGTTGTTTTTCTCGCGGTATTGCTTGAGGAGGTCCTGGATTTGATTGCGTTTTTGGACCAAAACCGTCAATTCGTCTAATTTGGAATTCAACTGAGAGGGTGGAACAGACGGTTCGCCTGTTTCCAAATCCTGGGCGATACGGTCGTTGTAGAGGGCGATGAGGGAAAGAGCTTTTTGCTCAAATTCCCTTTGTTTCTGGTCCCATTCGTGCTGTAGGTCGGAGTTGCTTTCCAACTTATCCTTCAAGTCGTTTAACAGGCCTTTCAACCGGAACTCGTCAAAAACTCCACCCCCGTCCCCGGTCTCCGCCCGGAGCCGGGCGATTTTTAACTCGAGATTCCGGATATCGTCCTGCAGGTCCTCCATTTTTTTCCGCGTATCGGACAGCCATTGGGAAAGGACAAGCACCGATCCCTCGAACTGGGTAACAATGCTTTTCCATTGAGCGTCCGTTAAACTCACACCCGAGTCCGAAACGGATGGCAAGGTCTGGGCCTGTGACATATTGGAAATCACTGAAGCGAAGGCCAATAAAAGCGACATCCATGCCAAAAAAATGAAGGCTTGAGGGACGGGTTTCTTCTTCAAAAGCCGAAGGCTCCTTTCCTTTTCATTCCGCCGGTTCGGCTCCCTCAGCGGCTTCGCTCAGGAGGCCGTATTTCTTTAATTTGTAAATGAGCGCCGTCCGATTGATGTCCAATAGTTTGGCGGCCTTGGTCTGGACGTGGTCGGCCTTTTCCATCGCCTTGAGGATGAGCTCTTTCTCATAGTTCTCCACCTTCTCCGTAAGGCTGGCATCCTCTTTCAAGACATGAAGGTATTCGTCCTTTTGGAATGTCTGGATATCCAGTGGAAGGTTGGAAGGATAAATGGTGTCGGTGTCGGCCAAAACCACAGCCCGCTGGATGGCGTTCTCCAATTCCCTTACGTTTCCGGGCCAGTTGTATCTCGCCATCAAATCGATGGCCTTTTTGTCGATCTTGGCGATTTTTTTGTTGGCCTCCAAGCTGTAGCGGTTCAAGAAATGCATTGCTAATCGCTCCATATCCTCCCTTCGCTCCCGCAGGGGCGGGACGTGGATCGGAACTACGTTCAGGCGGAAGAAGAGGTCTTCGCGAAACTGCCCTTTCTTGATGGCCTCTTCCAGGTTCTTGTTCGTGGCCGCGATGACCCGCACGTCCGAACGGATGCTTTCGGTCCCCCCCACCCTTTCGAACTCTTTCTCCTGCAGAACGCGCAAGAGCTTCACTTGGGTGGCCAGGCTGATATCACCGATCTCATCCAGGAAAATGGAGCCGCCGTTGGCCAACTCGAACCGCCCGATGCGCTTACCCGCAGCGCCGGTAAAGGAACCTTTTTCGTGTCCGAAAAGCTCGCTCTCCAGAACCCCCTCCGCCAAAACCGCGCAATTGACCTTAATAAAAGGTTTTTCCTTCCGACGGCTGTTAAAGTGGATAGCATGGGCGACCAGTTCCTTGCCCGTGCCCGACTCCCCGCGAATCAAAACGGCCGTGTCAGTAGGAGCCACTTTTTCGATAAGCTCGTAAACCGGCTGCATCGCGGGGCTGTTGCCCACGATGCGCTTGTAGTTGTACTGGTCATTGAGCTTCTCCCGCAGGTACTTGTTCTCGTAAAGTAGCTTCTGCCTCTCAATGGCTTTTTCCACGGTCAGCTTCACCTGCTCAGTGGAAAAGGGCTTGGTGATGTAATCATAAGCCCCCAGTTTCATGGCCTCGACAGCAGTTTCGATGGTGCCGTAGGCCGTCATGATGATGACCACGATTTCCGTGTCCAGTTCCTTGATCATCTTCAAAAGGGTCATACCGTCCAGTCGCGGCATCTTGATGTCGGTCATGACCACGTCTACGTGCTTGGTCTTTATGATTTCCAGGGCCTTTTCCCCATCCTCGGCCTCCAGGATAGTTTTTTGGTCGCTTTCCAGCGTCTGCCGCAGCACCTTGCGCATGCTGTTTTTGTCGTCCACCAACAAAATCGTACTCATCAAGCAGCCTCCCTTTTCTTATCAATGGCCGGCAAAAGGATTAAAAACATGGCTCCGCCCTCGCGGCGGTTGGCCGCTGCCACGTTCCCCCCCATGGATTCCACGATTTTTTTCGTAATCGACAGACCCAGTCCAAATCCCTCGGTTTTGGTCGTAAAAAAGGGCGTAAAAAGCTTTCTCATGTTTTCTAGTGCGATGCCCGGGCCCTCATCCAGTACCCACAAGGCCGCCCACTGCCCCTCCGTTTCAACGGGGGAGAGTTCGTCGAATCCCTTTTCCCCCAAAAAACGCATCAATCCCATGCGGGAAAAACCCCGAATGCCCAGTGTGATGCTGCGGCCCGGTGGCGTGGCCTGGACTGCGTTGAGGGCCAAGTTCAAGACTGCACGCCTGAATTGTTCCACATCGATGCACGTCCAAATTCCGGCCTGGGTTTCAAAGGAAACATTAATTTTTTTTGTTTCGGCTTCCTTCTCCACTAAGGGCAGGACTCCTTGAACCACTTCGGACAATTCAGTTTCCTGGGGCTCGACCGCGGTGGGTTTGGCGAAGACCAGGAAATTGGTCACTATCTTGTTTAAAATCTCGATCTCCGAGGCGATATCGGACACCATTTCCTGGGCCTCGGGCTGCCGGGTCAGCTTCTTTTGCAGGATTTCCGTGAATCCTTTCATCGCTCCCAAGGGATTACGTATCTCGTGGGCGATACCGGCAGCCAACTCCCCAATAGTGGCCATTTTTTCTGAAGTTTTGATCTGGTCCTGCAGCTTCCGCAGCTGCGTCTCATCGGTAAAAAGGACCTCGATCCCCAGCTCCTGGGAATCCGGACCCAAGAGGGGCGCGCTCCGCAACCGGATGAATTTGGGCGCCTCTTCGGAAAGGTTGATTTCCACGTTTTCCAAATGCCGACGGCCGGAATAGATCAACTGGAGGGCGCTTAAAAAAGGGGGGTACTTGGAAAAGACCGCTTCAAAATGACGATGGAGGGTTTTTTCTTGGGCAATCTCAAGGATACGGGAGGCCGCTTGGTTGAAGGTGGTCACAAATCCGTCCCGATCCATCACCAACAGGCCATTGGACATGCTTTCCAATATGTATTCGTTGTGGCTTTGCAGCCGGCGTGTCATCTCGTTAAAGGCCTGGGCCAAGGCGCCCAGCTCATTCGAGGAAGTCACGGAAACACGCTGGCTGAAATCCCCTTCCGCCACCTTTTGGGACGCCCAGGCCATTTCCTCAATGGGCGATATGAACCGCCTCCCGAAAGCAAAAAGAAGTCCCCCCATCAGCAGGAGGCAAAGGAGTCCGAAACTGAAAAGTACCCTGGCGAACTGGTTGAGGCCGGAAATAAATTTGGCGCTGGCTTCCACGCCCAGGATGGCAATTACTTTCCGGCCCCTGTAAATGGGCGCATAGCCGATCTTGTAGATGCCCCCGTCACTTTCCGGGAACAGGATGGAGGCGTCGGGGAACCCGTTTTTCGCCCGAAGGAACGGCTCCCCGTCCAGGTCCCGCAACCAGTTATTTTCCTTAAAATCGTATTGGCCGTTGGCATCCACCAACACCCGGCCATCCGGGTCCAAGATGAAAAGATTCCGCGCCTGACTTTCGGTTTTTTTATCTGCGAGGAATTCGAGGAATTTCCCGTAGAGTTCGCCCTTGCCGTTTAAATAGGGCAGCCACTCGGCTTTGGTTTGGCCCGCTGAAAGACGGGCAATGGCTACCAGCCGGTCTCCCAATTCTGCGTCGAAAGTGCGTTTAGAAACGTAATAGGCGAAGCCCCCGTAAACAAAAAGAATGACGATCCCTACGAAGAGGGTGCGGCTGACCAGTTCAGCCAAGATACTGCCCCTGAAATAGTAAGAGTTTTTTTTCATTCCCGTCTCAAATCATCTATCCAAAAATTCATCACTCTTTGAAGATGATGTCATTTTATTGACTTCGTGGCTAAATTATAACAACCAAAATTTTTTTGTGAGATTTTTGACTCAAATAAGGACATTCAGAAGGTGTAAAGGAAAGCTCCACCGATGGTTAGTACCTCGGCTTCATCCAGAAACCATTGAGGAGCTTTCTTTTTTGGGTCCGGCTCCTCCCCGAACTAGGGATGAAACGCCTTGTAAAGCTGGTAGGCCAGTTCCTTGGAGAATCCGGGGACGGCCGTAAGGTCCTCCAAAGCGGCTTCCTGCACGGCCTTCACCGACTCAAAACGGTTCAAAAGGGCCCGGAGACGGGAGGGTCCAATTCCTTTCACTTTTTGAAGCAGGGATGTGACGGCCTGCCTGTCGCGGATGATCCGATGGTAGCCCACGGCGAAGCGGTGGGATTCATCCCGAACTCTCTGAAGGAGATGGCGGGCCTTGAGGTGGCCGGTAAAATCAATGGGCTGGCTTTTGCCCGGCACAAAAACTTCTTCTTCCCTTTTCGCCAGGGAAACCAGTCCATAATCCCCCCCCAATTCCTTGTCTAGCACCTCTTTCACCGCGCTCAACTGGCCCTTACCCCCATCAATGAGGAATAAATCCGGCAGGGCGTTTCCTTCCCTTTCCACCAAGCGAATATAACGTCGCATCATTTCCTGGTGCGAGCGAAAATCATCCTGGCCCTGGACTTCCCTGATCTTGAATTTGCGGTATCGGCTTTTTTCGGGAACGCCATCCCTGAAAAAAACGGCCGACCCCACGGTAAAACTGCCCTGCAGGGTGGAGATGTCGAAGCAGGCGATGCCCCGGGGAAGGACCGTGAGACCCAGTAAATCCTGCAATTCCTTGAGCAACTGGGTCCGGCCCACGTCTTCCTTCAAGGCCGTCAAAACGTTCTTTTCAGCCATGTCCATCAAATTCTGTTGCCACTCGCCCTCTGCCTTTTTAAAAGCCGCAGGGGGGCCCTCGGCTCGGGATAGCCAGGACATTATCCAAGGCTCCAGGTCCAGTTCCCGTGAAACCAGGATTTCCTCCGGCACGAAGACTCCGGCCGCGTAGTACTGCCGGAAGAAAAGTGGCACGACCTCCTCCAAGCCCTCCTCCATCTCGTTGTCCAGGGTCAGCCTCACGTGGTCCACGACTTTTCCCTGGCGCACTTGGAGCACCGAAACCAGCACCTTGCCCAAGCCCGCCGCAAAGGCGAAGGCGTCCACATCCCTCTTATCGGAGATAATCACCGTGTAATGGCTCTGCATCTGTTCCATGGTCATCATCAGGTCCCGGTACTTGGCGGCCTCCTCGTATTCCTGGCGTTCCGAGGCCTTCAGCATCTCGGATTTCACGTGGTCCATCAGTTCCTCGTGCCGTCCCTCCAGGAACCAACGGACGCGCCTGACCAACTGGCCATATGCCTGCTTTTGGATAAGCCCCACGCAAGGGGCGGGACACTGCTTGATCTGGTAGCTCAGGCAGGCCCGTTCCGCCTTGCCGTCGATCTCCAGGTTGCAGTCCCGGATGTTGAAAAAGCGGTAAATCATCTTGACGATCTCGCGCAGTTTCAGGTTGGGATAGGGGCCGTAATACTTGGATCCGTCCGGTGCCGGCCGCCGAGAGATCAGGATGCGGGGGAAATCATCGGAAACCGTGAGTTTGAGATAGGGGTAGCTTTTGTCGTCTCTCAGGACCACGTTGTATCGGGGCCGATAGCGCTTGATGAGGTTGCTTTCCAGAAGAAAAGCCTGACTTTCGTCCTCGGTCAGAACGTATTCCACATGGCTAGCCTGGGCCGTCAGGGAACGGACCTTTGGACTTTCCTGGCCGGCCTGGTTGAAATACGATGAGACCCGTTTCTTGAGCGAAACGGCTTTTCCCACGTAGAGAACCTTTTCCACGGTGCTTTTAAACAAGTAAACGCCGGGCGAATCCGGGAAGGCGACGACTTCCTTTTTAAGTTTTTCGAGTTTGTTTTCGTTGGAGATGTCAGCCATGGAAAACTCTTTAAAGTCCCTTGAACATATTTTGGGGCGGTTCTAAGATTTCAAACGGGACTCTTGATCCGTTCGCGCAATTGACGGATCCGATCCCGCAACTCGGCAGCCTTTTCGTATTCGTACTTTTGTGCGTACTCGATCATTTCCTTTTCGAGGGCCACGATCTTCCGCGGGATGGCTTCAGGTAACAGGTAGGCTTCCGGTTGCTCCGCCGCCACGGGCACCGTGTAATAATCCGCCTCGTAGACCGTGGACAGTATCTCACGGATTTGTTTTTTGACCGTGGCCGGGGTAATGCCGTGCTTTTGGTTGTAATCGGCTTGTAATTTCCGGCGACGTAGGGTCTCCTCGACAGTCCGCCGAATGGAGCCGGTTTCCTTGTCAGCGTAAAAGATCACTTTCCCTTCCACGTTGCGGGCTGCGCGGCCGGCGGTCTGCATGAGCGAGACCTCGGACCGGAGGAATCCTTCCTTATCCGCGTCTAGGATGGCAACGAGGCTCACCTCAGGCAAATCTAATCCTTCACGCAGGAGGTTGACCCCCACTAACACGTCATAGGTGCCCAGCCGCAGGTCGCGGATAACCTTGATTCGTTCCAGAGTCTCTACATCCGAATGCAGGTAGGCTACCTTGATGTTGAGCTGTTTCAAGTAGCCGGTCAGGTCTTCGGCCATCTTCTTGGTCAGGGTGGTTACCAGCACCCGTTGCTGTTTCTGGATACGGTCACGGACCTCCCCGACCAGGTCGTCTACCTGTGAGGCGGCGGACCGCACCTCCACCTCCGGGTCCATCAGGCCCGTGGGCCGGATGATCTGCTCCACCACGACTCCTTTGGAGTATTTCAGCTCCTCCACCGCCGGCGTGGCCGAGACGTAAACGACCTGTCCGACCTTTTTTTGGAATTCCTCAAACCTCAAGGGACGGTTGTCAAAGGCGCATTTAAGGCGAAAGCCATAATCCACCAGGTTCTTCTTGCGGGCGAAATCCCCGTTGTACATGCCATGTAACTGGGGCAAGGTCACGTGGGACTCGTCGATAAAGGTCAGGAAATCGTCCGGGAAATAGTCCAAAAGGGTATAGGGTGGCTCGCCTGGTTTGCGGCCGTCGAAATGCCGGCTATAATTCTCGATGCCTTGGCAATAACCCATTTCCTCGATCATTTCCAGGTCAAACTGAGTGCGTTGCTCAAGCCGCTGGGCCTCCACCAATTTGTTTGCCTTCTTCAGTTCCTGCAATCGCTCCCGCAGCTCGTCCTGGATGTTCTGGATGGCTCCCTTCAGGATGTCTCCAGGGGTGACGTAGTGTTTGGCGGGATAAATCGCCAGGACGGAACGTAGGTTCAAGGCTTTTCCATCAACCGCGTCGATCTCGGATATTTTTTCCAATTCGTCCCCAAAAAACTCAAGCCGGAAGGGATTTTCCTCATAAGCCGGAAAAAGTTCGATGACGTCTCCCTTGATTCGAAACCTTCCCCGGCTAAAGTCGATATCATTCCGGGAATACTGGATGGCTACCAAATCCCGCAAAAATTGGTCCCTTTGGACTTCCTGCCCCTCCCGCACAACCACGTGCATCTTTTTGTAATTTTCCGGGGATCCCAACCCGTAGATGCAGGAAACCGAAGCGACGATGACAACGTCCCTCCTTTCCTGCAAAAGCGCCGTGGCTTCCAGCCGGAGCCGGTCCAATTCCGCGTTGATGGAGGCGTCCTTTTCGATGTAGGTGTCGGTTTGGGGAAGGTAGGCTTCGGGCTGGTAGTAATCGTAATAACTGACGAAATAGGCTACCGCATTCTTGGGAAAAAATTCCTTGAACTCGCTGTAAAGCTGGGCCGCCAGAGTCTTGTTGTGGGAAATGATGAGGGCGGGGCGCTGGGCCCTTTGGATGACCTGGGCCATGGTAAAAGTCTTGCCCGATCCTGTGACTCCAAGGAGGGTTTGGTGGGGCAAGCCTTTGTCAAGATTTTGTGCTAGCTTTTCAATGGCCTGAGGCTGGTCACCGGTGGGTTTGAAGTTGGAAACGATCTCGAATTTCATGCGGCCTTCTCATATGAACTTGAAAATCATTAAAATGGACGAGCCCAGCACTCATTTTCAGAAAGGGGAAGATTGAAAACAAGGGGGGGTTTAAAACCAAATTTGAATTTTGAATTCACTATCAAATTCCTTTAAGGCGCAGGATGTCCCTCAGCTTTTCCCTTACCTCTTCATTGTTAGGCTCCTCGTTCAAAATCTTCTCATAAATCTTGAGGGCCTCAACATAAAGGCCCTGCCTGGCATAAATTTCGGCTAAGGTTTGACGCACAAAGGGGTCGGCCAGAGACTCCTGGGACTCGGCGGCCGGAGTGGTTTTTTCAGCGCCCATTGGTTTGGAAGGCGCGGTGGAAGAAGCGGTCTGGTTTTTGGTTTCCTTCTCCTTCTCCATCCGAAGCCTTTCCATTCCTTGCAATATTTCCTGATTAATTTTGGCCTTGGCCTCCTCCTGCTCCTTCCTCTGGGTAGCAAACCTCTTCCGCTCCTCCTCCTCTTGTCTGCGTATTTCCTCCTCTTGATGGAGTGCGGCCTTCAGTTGGAGTTCCCGCTGTACCCGCTCTTGGGTTTCCCGTTCAATTTGTTCCCTGAGTTTTTGCTCCATGGAAACCTTGCTTTCTTCCAACTCGGCTTTTAGCCGATTGAGAGAATCCGCCTTTTCTTTTTCCAGTCGTTCCCTCTCGGCCGTCAAAAATTTCTGCTTTTCTTCGTATTCCCTTGCGATCTGGTGGCGCAACTCTTCTTCTTTGGACCGCTGCACCTGTTCCATCAGTTTGGATTCCAATTCCTGTTTCAGGCGCAATTGCTCCTCTTCCCTCTTCTGTTCCAACTCCTGTTGTTGGGCCTGGACCAAACGAGCCTGTTCCTCCAACTCCCGGCGCATCTGTTCACGTAATTCTCTTTCCAGTTCGGACTTTATTTCCTCCGTCGAAGGGGTTTTTTCCACGGGTTCCGTCGCCCTAGCCATCAAAGCGTAAACCTGTTGCAATCGAACCCGGATATCGGGAAGTTGAGGCCAATGTTTCAACATATTCAAATAAATGTCGATCGCCTGCTCGTAAAAACCCCTCTCAGTGAAATCGACCGCCTGGGAAAGTAGGGTTTGTTGTTCCTGGGTCTCATCGAGTACCGGTTCGGCGGACAGGGTTTCCTCGGCCATTATTTCCGAACGGGGAACGATCTGCTCCAACGCGTAACGGTTGACGGCCTCGTTGGTCGGATCCAGTTCCAAAATGGTTTGGCGGACTTCGCGGGCCTCATCCAGTAGGTTTTCATTGAAATAAATCTGCAGGATCTTCAGGTAAACTTGGACCGCCTCCGGAGCTTGGCCCAGGCGCAATAAGGAGAGGGAGAGGTACTTCAAAGCTCCCACATGCCCATCTTGGAAAGTCAAAAATTTTTCAAAGGCCTCCCGGCTTTCCTCGTATTTTTGGAGGTTAAAATAAACGACGCCTAAATGGTAGAAAGTGCTTGAATCCCCAAGTTCTATGGCCTTTTGAGCGGCATCCTGCGCCTTGGAAAATTCATTCTTACTGATATAAATCTCGATTAAATCCTGCAGACCCTTGACTGCGGCGGGAGTCTGGCCAGCTTGTGTGAAAAGGGCAATCATCTTTTCGCGAGCTTCTATGTTCAATGGATCCAGGTCTGTGATGACCTGAAGCACGTCCACGAGCCGACCCTTTTGAGTTTCTGGGTCTAAGCTCGACAGGAGTGTGGTCAACAATTCCACCGCCTCGAACTTCTGGCCCGTTTTAGTCAACAGTCGCGCGAGCTGGAAATAGGTGTCGCTGCGACCGGGCTCGGCCTTGAGGATCGACCGATAGATTTCAACGGCCTTGACGGGATCTTCTTCCTCGGCCTGGCGAGCGCGGTCCAAATATTTGTCCGCAAGGTTTTTAACGGCGTTCAATAATTCCACGTCATTAGGCACCAGCTTGAGCATTCGCCTATAGACCTGGAGGACTTTATCCACTTGGTTCTTCTGGTCGTATCCCTGGGCCACCAGGTCGTATTGCTGCAACGCCTCCTGGGCATCCCCTTTTTTGGCGTAAATATCGGCCAGCATGTTGTGGACGTTGAGGTCTTTGGGATCCAGGTCCACAAGTTTGTGGTATTCCTCAATCGCCCTGTCCCAATCACCTTTCTGGTAATAGGAGTATGCGGTCTTGATAAGAACGGCTTTGTCTTCGGACACCGCGGGAAAACTCCTTTGAACTTAAAAAAAGCGTTGAAACAGCAGGCACGCCAGGACTTGTTTCGTGCTTTTTAACTTGAAAATGCGGGAATAAACAGGGTGAAAAACAATTTAACATAGGCGTTGGAGCAGGCCAAGGGCTTTATCCAAAACCCATTTAATTGAGGACGAAGCGGCAGCCTATTTTTTCGGCGTCATTTCCATGCAGGTGATGGAATAGGGGGGGAAGATGTACTCAAAACGGCTCTGAACTGCCTTTCCAGTTTTCAAGTGGCTGGGGCCCGTATTGATCACGGCCCGGTAAAGGTTTTCGCTCCACTGGTACTCTTTGGAACTGAGTTGGTAGATGTTGAGGGCAGATTTACCCACCCCTTTTCCCAGGTTGATAGCGGTTTTATAAGAGGTCTTAGGGCTCTTATTGATGACCAAAAGGTATTTTTTTTCGTTCCCAGTACTGGCATAAGTCGAAAGATCGTCGTTGTTAGAAACAGCTTGGTAAAGGGTCGTTCCAAAATAATGCTCAAGCATGTAAAGAGCCCAATAATGCGCCCGGGGAGCGTAGGGATGATCGGGATCGTTGTTGGGGTCCATCACGCCATGTCCCCCTCCCTGCCCCGGCTTCTGGGTGAAAAGATCCCAAATGGTGTCCTGATTGACGCCCCAAACCATCATCTGGGCCAAGTAATCCGCGCAGAAAATGCCGTTAACTAGCTTGGCAGTGGTGGAGTTTTCATCGCCGGAATTCCATTCGCTGACCGCGATTTCAACCTTGTCCGCCCGGTCGGGGATGTTTTTCTTGATAGCTTCCCGGATTTTGGGAACCCACTCGGACCATATGGAAGTTTTAGACAAAAGGTTGGAATCGCTGTCGTTGCTCCAATAGGGATAGCTGTGAACCGAAACCACATCCACATAGGGACCGCATTCCTCCAGGAATTTCTCGACCCACCAAGGAGAGTCGGCGGAGGCTAGCCAGGGTGAACCTTCTTTCCTTTCGCGGTTGTCCACCTGGGCGATGGCCGGGCCCATGAGTTTGACATCGGGATACTTGGCCTTGATGGCCTTGGCGAACTCCAGATAATGCTGGCAATAATTGTCGATGACTGTCCAATATTGAGTCTGGCCCTGGTAAGCCATATCGGCTTCGTAATCCGGTTCGTTCCCTAATTCGACATACTTCACCTTCAAGCCCTTGCTTTTAGCATCGGCGATCCAGTCCAGCGCATTTTGCACGTTCATGGTCATGATATTGGCGATTAGCAGGGGCTCGCCGTCGGGGATACTCTTGATGAGGGAAGCCATGTCCTCCCACTTGCAGTTGCCAGCGAAACTCTGAACCGTTCCGTCCTTATTGAAAAGCTGGCCCGTTTTCCACTGCCAGATATTCCCATATTCACCTCCTGGGAGCCGGAGATAAGACGTGAGGGCTATTGTCTTTTTCAAAGCATCCGAGTCGCTGAACCACTTGGCGTCGTGCCAGGCTGCGATGTTGTTACCGAACATATAGTGGGGGTTAATGGTACGTATCTTCTTGTCAAAGAAGACATCCATCACAGCTTTTTTAACAACTGCGACCTCGGGCGAGAGAGAAATGGTCCGAGGGGTGGTTGAGGACGCGGAAACTTGTACCGACTCCTTGGCCGGCTTGTACCCCGGCTTGAAGACTTCCACCGTGTACTGGTCCTCGGGGATATCAATATGGAAGGTACCATCCGCTGAAGTAACGACGGTCTTCTTGGCGACAGCCAAGACGGCCCCCGCCACCCCTTTTCCCGTGACCTTACTGGTCACCCTTCCCTTCAAAACAGCGGGAGCGCCCTTTTCGATGCCACGGATGTTATCCACTACTACCGATCCCGTGATAGGTCCGCCTGAGTTAAAGACCAGGTAAACTTTCGTGACGCCGCCCTTGAACTGGGTCGCGTCCACGTCTTGCTTGAGATGGTTCCAGCCCTCCTTGACCTGAAACTTGATCTCGTTCCAGCTGTTAGCGGGGCTTTGGGTAACAATATACAGTTCACCGTAACCAGCTTTGGCGAGGCTACCCGCCGGAAAGTAAACGTCCAGCGAAATAGCTTTAAAATTTTCCCACTTATCGGCCATGGGCACGGCCGAGCAGACCGCCAGGTTCTGGTTCCAGCCTTGGGATCCGTCGGTATCGATGCGGAGGGCTCCGGTGCCTTCGCTGACCGTTTGGGCTTCTTGGGATACCTTTCCCTCAAACCCGCCCAGATCCCCATTGAAACCCCAAAGCAGATCCCCAAGAGTGGAGGCGTCCTTCTTGCCGGCCATTGGATCCATTTCCATGGTTTGGGCCCCAGGCATGGCTTGCTTCGGAGCGGTGTTGACGAAAAGAGTATTCCCGTTGAATTGGAGGCTTCCCCAAACCGAGGGGTCCTGCCAGCTCTTGTCGCTGCCGCTCCAGGACATCTGGAGGGTGCGCGTCTTTGACATGGCGCCTACGTCGTCCAAGGACACATCAAAGCCAATGGACTTACCCTGCCCAACGTCAATCTTGTAGAAGTAAACCAGGGGGATGGCGGCTTCCAGGGTATAACCAGTAGCCGTCAGCTTGGTGGCCACATGGGCGTCTGGCACGTCTCCCTTGTCCGTCATGCTATAAATCTCGGCGCCGTCGCCGTTCTTGCCGGGGGAGATCACCACTTGCACGTCGGTAGGCGCGTAGGACTGGCGGGCAGGGTTGGAATTGTCGGTTCCAAGATAAATTTCCAAGGCGTCGCCGTTGTAGATGTTGCTGGCGTTCTGGCTGTTGTATTGGGGGGTCTTGCTGGTGATATCCGCGCCGATATAGAGATTCTTCTTATCATAGGTGATATAAATCTTGGCGCTGGCGTAATCTGGGCCGGTCCAATCGTTCTGGCCGAGCACGACATTCTCTTTTTTATCAAGGGTGATCACGGGCTGGCCCGGCCACTGAGAAAGGTCACCATCCATTTGAATCGGAGTTGTGGTATCGGATATCTGGGCGGAAGGCCCTGCGGCGCCGGAATACAGGGGAAAGCCTAAACATAGGAAAGCAACCGCGGGGAGGACGAGCTTTGAGGGTTTCATGAAACCACTATTCCTGGCAATCGGAAATTAAAAACCGGGGCATTTATAACATCTTTCGGAAAGGCCTTCAACGGCAAACTAGGAAAGACGGTGACTGGGGCTGTTTCGAAAAAGCGTTTTAGAAAAAAGGCCCGTGGCGGTCAGCTTTTTTGTTCCTGGGAATTTTTCAAGTAATAGCCGCAGCTTTCACGAACCACCAACTTGGTAGGAAAAAAACGGTGGGTGTACTCCAAGGGTCGCTTCTCGATCTGGTTCCACAGCATCTTGGCGGCCTCATAGCCGATGTCATAGGCGGGCTGGTGCACGGTGGTCAGCGTGGAGTCATTGGAAATATCATCGAAGCCCACAACCGCGACGTCCTGCGGCACGCGCAAGCCCTGCTTGCGAAGCTGCCGGATGGCGCCGATAGCCATCATGTCAGTCGAACCGATCAAGGCGGTAGGCGGATTCTTGGTTTTCCAGAAGACCTCCACCGCCTTGGCGCCCGCCTGTTCGGTCCAATTTCCGAAATAGACGTGTTCCTCATGGAAGGCAAGGCCACGTTTTTTGAGGATGTACTTAAAGGCATTGAACCGGTCCAAGGCGTTCTTGGAGTAGTTGACGTCGCCCGCGATAAAACCGATACGCTTGTGATCCAGCGATAGGAGGTGGTCCACCACGTCGATCATCCCCTGGGTATTCAGGCAGTCCACGAAACAAACATTCGGGTCGTTCACTTGGTAATTCACCAGCACGTAAGGAAGGGACCCCTGCTTCAAATCCTGATAAAAACGAGATTCCACGGGCGGGGCAATGGCTAGAACGCCGTCCACAAGCCCTGAATTGACGAAATTGGCGTAAACCCCCTCGTTTTGGATCTGGCGGCTAAAGGTGTTCATCAAAATGTTGTAGCGTTTTTCGCTAATGAAGCTGATGATGCCGTCCAGAACGCGCGTCAGATAAAAATCACTGAGGGATGGTTTTTCGTACCAGAAGAAAACAACGCCGATATTGTAAGTTTTGCGGGTCTTCAAGCCCCGGGCCATAGTGTTGGGGTAATAGCCCAGTTCCTTGAGAATTCTTTCGATCCGTTGTTGGGTCTTCACTCCAACCTTATGGATGTCCTTTTGATTGACAACCCTTGAAACGGTCGCTACGGAAACTCCGGCTTTCTGCGCAACGTCCTTGATGGTGATGGCCATCGGTTTGGGACCTCGCTTTACTAAGTTGAACTGCCGTCATTATACAACAGGTTTGGGGGAACCCAAGTTTTCCCGTGGGATTTACTTGGCCAAGGTCACTTGGATCATTTTGTCGCCCTGGCGGAGCTTTAAAACGTTATCCATGCCCTTTACCACCCGGCCAAATACGCAGTAATTTCCGTCCAGCTGATGAGCCGCGTCCAGACAAATGTAAAACTGGCTGGAAGCGGAATCGGGGTCTTGAGACCGAGCCATGCCCAGCGCGCCCTTGTCGTGCTGATGAGCCGTAATTTCAAGAGGAATGGTTTTGGAGGATCCCCCCATACCCGTTCCCGTCGGATCCCCTCCCTGGATCACGAAGCCCGGAACATAACGATGAAAGGTCAGGCCGTTGTAAAAGCCACTAGAAACCAAGTCCAAGAAATTTTGGGAGGTCACTTTCACGTCCGGGAAAACTTCGACGGTGAATTTTTTCTGCGCGGTTTCAAATAGAACCTTTGGGTTGGCTTTCTTTTTCTTGGCCACGTCTTCTCCAGGGCATATTGAAAAAATTAAACCGAAAAGTAAGAACAAACCCGGCCTTCGGCCATATTGTTCCCGTCTTATGGTCCCGTATCATAGCGGCCTATCCCTCGTGCGTCATCCATCGGATAAATTTTGACGGCGTCCCATTGGGTTATCAAGGCTTCCCTCCGTTATTCCCACCTCGGCTTCCCTTCCTTCCTTGACTTCCCCCGGTTCGTCCCCTAAAATTTGCTTTCTTTTTCGCATTTTTCGTAATTTCGACCCCATCGTCTAGAGGCCTAGGACACCGGGTTTTCATCCCGGCAACACGGGTTCGACTCCCGTTGGGGTCGCCAATTTTCCCCGAAGCGGAAAAACGGGACATTGTAGCAGGCGATCAGTTGAACTGTTGAGAACAGTACCGGAGAGAATGCGGACTACTGTACAAGCGTTCCATTGATCAAGATTGCCTTTTGGGGAGACATCATGATTCGAGTCGGCGTTTACGGTGCCACTGGTTACATGGGCGGTGAAGTCCTGCGCGTGTTGATGGACCACCCGGAAGTGGAAATCGCCTGGGCCACGAGCCGTCACGAAGCTCAAGTGGCCGATTATCACCCCAACCTCTACGGGACCGACTTAAAATTTATCCGTCCCGGTGAGGCCACCCCTTGTGACGTGGTTTTCATGGCCCTTCCCACGGGAGTTCCCATGGAGCTGGCACCCAAGTTCCTCAAGGAAGGCACCAAAATCATCGACCTCGGCGCGGACTTTCGCTTGAGCGACCGAACCACTTGGGAGAAGGTCTACAAGAAGAAACATAAAAGCTGGAACTTGACGAGGGAAGCCGTTTATGGCGTTCCCGAGCTCCATCGGGATGAAATTCGGGAGTCCCGTCTCATTGCCAATCCCGGCTGTTTCGCCTCCGCAGCCATCTTGGGCCTGGCCCCCCTGGTTAAGGCCGGGTGGATCGAAACTTCCAAAATCGTTGTGGACGGCCTTTCGGGTACCGCTGGCATCGGTGCCGACCTCTCCCGCCCGGCGCACCACGCCGAAATCGGGAACAACTTGATCCCGTACAACGTCGTGGGACACCGCCACACCTATGAGGCAGAGCAGGAGTTGGGTGCCCTGTCGAAAAAAAAGGTTAAAATCGGGTTTACGCCCGTCTATGTCCCCATCGTCCGCGGCATCCTGGACGTCTGCCATGTCTTCCCCAACCGCAAAGTCACCCGCGCCCAGCTCATGGGTCTTTATAAAAAATTCTACAAAGATGAGTACTTCGTCAAGGTTTATGACCTCCCTAAAGAGGAGGGCGTTTCCTGGCAATACAAACCCTATCCCTGGGTGAATAGCGTTTCCGGCACCAACTTCTGTTTCGTCGGCTTGGACGTGGACGAAGCCCGGGGCCGTATCGTTGTCTTCAGCGTCTTGGACAGCATCGGCAAAGGAGGCGCCCATGTGGGTGTCCAGAACATGAACCTGATGTTCGGATTAGACGAAACGACGGGGTTGACACGCCGAGGGCTCCATCCCATCTAAACGACAATTTTCAATTTTAAAGGTTAAATTATGAATCGCGGATGGCATTCAACCAAAGATTAATAAACTTTCCAAAACTCAAACTTAAATTCAGAATTCACTTTTCTAGATTTCTCCCCACTCCATGTTCGCCACATCAGCGTAAATAAAACCTTCTTTTTCTACCAAGGGAACCCGGTAAAGAGCCGCTCCACCGCAGGGGCCGCCCAGGCATTCACCGCTGATGGGGTTGTAGACCGCCCCATGGTTCTTGCAGACTAGCCATTCTCCATCCTCTGTAAAAAACTCATTGTCGTCAAAATCCAGTCCTACGGTCCAGTGCCGGCACAGGTTCAAGTAAGCGTAGTGCCGTCCGTCCTTTCGGATCAGGAATGCTTCGGTTTGACGGTCGGACCGTTGGATCATGAATTTCTTTGATCGATGGTTTTTCAACTCGCCGACCGTCGCGATTTTCAACAGCCGAACCCTTGACTTACGCGGCATGGTTTCCCTCAGCGGAAGCTGGATGAACCTGGAGAATCCTAATTTTGAATAAAAACCCCAAAGTCAAAATTGTCACCACGCCCCAGCACAGACGGGGGAACCAGTTGCCCCAGCGGGAATAAAGGGTACGGTGCGCACGGGGCGCCAAAAGGACGTTCGCCTCCAGCCAGGTGGTCTCGAAAAGGTCCGTGGAACAAAGTACACGCCCGAAGGGATCGGTGGCAAGGCAGAGACCCGTGTTAGCCGCGCGAAGCAAGGGTTTTCGTTCTTCCGCTGAGCGAACCACGGCCATCATGGCGTGTTGGTAGGGCGAAGCCGTGTGCCCGTACCAGGCGTCGTTGCTGATGTTCACTAGGGCATCTGCACCGGTTTGGAAAGCCTTTTCGACATCGCCTGGGAAAATCACTTCATAACAAATCATCGGCGTGTAACTGAAACCCCTTACCTTGAATTTCACATAGTTCTCGCCGGGATCGAAATTCCCCAGGTCCCCCACGACAGGTCCCAGAAAAGTCAGGTATTTCTGGAACGGAACATATTCCCCGAAAGGAACCAAATGGCGTTTGTGGTAAACGCCTTCCGGCTTCCCATGGGGTCCGAATTGAACCGCCGCGTTATAGTAACGAACCCTTCCGCCAGTCGTTTTCTGAGCGTCCAGACAACCCACTAAATGGTAGGTTTTGGATTTCCGGACGATGGATGCCACCCGGCCGAGGGAGTCCGGGCTCCACAACAAGTAGGCCGGCGCGGCGGTTTCAGGCCAAATCACCAACCCCGGATTTACTTCTTTCGCACTCCGGACCAACCGTTCCAAGGTGTCATATGTGGCGTTTTCATTTTCCTTGCTCCATTTAATGTCCTGATCGATGCTGGGCTGAAGCAAGGCCACGGTCCCGACTTTTTGGAGGCTGGCGGCCTGGATCTCCCTCCATCCGTTAAGGAGAACCAGGACTGGCACAGCCAATGTCAAAACCAATATCCCCCATTTCAAGTGGAAGGCAGACCATGGTCCTTTCCCTTTTTCCAAGCGGACACCCAGTCCTTCGGTGATGCGGAGATTAAACAAAACCATTAGAAAGGTCAGCCCGTAAACCCCGCCCCAGGAAGTGATGGTCAGCACCATCGGGTAGGGCGCCTGGCTGTAACCTAATTCCCCCCAAGAAAAACCGCCCCAGGGCCGACTTCCACGAATGTACTCCAAGGCCACCCAAAGGAAAGGGGCTATCCAAGCTTCCGGCACTCCCTTCCCCGTCAGCCACCGATATCCCCAGCCGAATACCGCAAAATACAGGCTCAAGTAAAACACCAAAACCGCCCAAGCCAAACCACTCAAATATTGGGCCGCCTCCAGGAAGGCGATCCAATAAAGGATCCCGCCGAACTGAGCAAAACCGAAAAGCCATCCCAAGAAGGCTCCCTGGTGCGGAGAAGTTTCATGAAGGGCCAGGAAAAAGGGGATCAGGGCAATCCAACCCAGGAAAGCGGTGGGTGGAGATAATGTTTTACAGAGGAAATTTGGGAAGGATAACCAGACCAATACGGCGCTGATAAGGCACAGGAGGATCCGGGTGGCAAAGGAAGGCCTTTGAATCATGGGCGCATTATAACAACAGTTCACAGCACACAGTTGACAGTTCGCGGCAACAACCCAACCTTAAAACCGTCCGGCTAGCTGTGAACTGTCGGCTGTAGACTGTGACCGGCCTTACTTGGCATTTTTGCGGGGCTTGGCGCTGGACTCGCGGATGATGAGTTCCACATCAAAGCCACGGTGCAGGTACTCGATGGGTTTTTTGTTGAGGATGGCGTGGGCCATGGACACTGAAGCTTTTCCCATTTCCAACAACGGCTGATGAAGGGTCGTCAGGGAGGGATCGGCCAAGCGCGCCACATAGGTGTCGTCAAACCCGACGATCGATACGTCCTCAGGCACGGACTTTCCCTTGTGGCGACAGGCTTTGATCACACCGATCGCCATGGTATCGGATACACAGCAAATAGCCGTGAGGTCCGGAATGCGCTCTAAAAGTTCCCTTCCCACCTGGTAGCCAGCGTCCATGGTGAAGGCATCGGGCCGTACATGCGAGTAAACGACATTCTGCTCCTGATAAGGAATGTTGTTGTCCCTTAACGCATCCCGGTAGCCGGCCAAGCGGTCCTGGCAGATTTTCAAGTGCTCGGGGCCGTTGACAAAGCCGATCTTTTTGTGCCCCAGCGAAAGAAGGTAGCCGACGGCCTTGTAGATGCCTTTCCGGTCTTCCGCGTGAAGGGTTGGTATTTTTTCCAAAAGATGGTTGGGGCCCTCAATGGAAACGGGCTGGAGGATGATAAGCGGTAATTCTTCCTTCTGAAAACGATCCAACACCGCGTCCTCCATGGGCACGGACAAGGCGATCACCGCGTCGATCCGGCGTTCGCCCAAAATGCGATCATAAAAGTCGTTGAAATCCTCCAAGCTTCCATTGCAATTATAGATTTTCAAGTCCACGTTGGCGTGGCGGCATTCCATCTCAATGCCCCGGATAATCTCGTTGTAGTAGGGAGAATCGAACATGGTCCCGAAAATGCCGATGGTGTTGGTTCGGGACATGACCAGGCTCCGCGCGGCGACGTTGGGGTAGTAGTTGAACTTCTTGATGGCGGCCATGACCTTCTCGCGGGTCTCGGCCGAGATGCGAGGATTTTGATTGATCACCATGGAAACGGTAGTGTGGGATACGCCGCAATACTTTGCGACCTGCTTTAAAGTGGCCCTAGATTTGCTTCCGCTGATCATAACGTTTTTACACCCCCGTTCAAACGGCTCTCGCCCGATATCCACTATTTCTTTGAATCACCTTGGGAAGAAGGCGCGGTTTTGGGCGCTCCCTGCACCTGGGGCGCTGGGTTTACTAGAGATTGTGGGTTAGCCGCTGATACCGCAGCGGAAGCAGCCGTTTGTGGGGGAGGCGCTGCCTGTTGCTGTTGTTTTTCGATGAGATCCGTCACCGAGCTAGGCGCCTTCTCATAACGGTTGACGAAAGACATCAAAAGGCAAAGGATCATGAAAGACCCGGCTAAAACTGCGGTGAATTTGGTCCAAAATGTTTTACCACTGGTGCCCAGAAGGCTCTGGCCCGTGCCGGAAAACAGCCCGGCCGAAGTCTTCGGTTGCTGGATTAAAACAACGCCAATTAACATTAAGGCATTCAAAACAAACAAAATGATGACAATGACGCTCATGGAACCCCCGCTTGAAAGTATATTTATTTTAAATGAAACTAGCCTGAATTTGCCAATAAATCTTTTAAACCTTTGCTGCTTTACGTTAAAACTGGACAATAGCCCCAAAAGAGTCCACCTTCAAACTTGCGCCACCCACTAAGGCACCGTCAATATCAGGTTGCGCCATCAATTGTTTGATATTTTCAGGTTTGACGCTTCCCCCATATTGGATACGCATGTTAGTCGCCGCTTCCGAATTATATCCTTTCGCGACCAGGCCCCGGATAAAAGTGTGGACCTCGTTCGCTTGTTCGGGCGTGGCGGTTTTTCCCGTTCCAATGGCCCAAACCGGTTCATAAGCAATCACAATATCGGCCAAATCCCCCAAACCAATTCCCTCAAAGCACCCCTTAACCTGTGCCTCAATAACTTTTTCGGTTTTCCCCGCTTCCCTTTCCAAAACTGTTTCACCGACACAGACAATGGCCTTTAGACTGTTCCTGAGAACGTTTTTAAGCTTCGCATTGATCCTTGTGTCCGTGTCGTTGTCAAGTTGGCGTCTTTCGGAGTGGCCCAAAATGATATAGCGCACTCCCGCTTCCTTGAACATGGCTGGGCTGATATTGCCCGTATATGCCCCTTCATTCTCCCAATGAGCGTCTTGGCATCCCACCTGGATATTGGAAAACCTCAAGGTCTCTACGACCGCCGCTGCCGAAAGGGCTGTGGGACAAACCACAATTTCCCGGTCTTTCACGTCCCTCAATTGATCCCGCAACTGACGGACGAATTCCACTGATTCTTTTGGGGTTTTGTACATCTTCCAATTTCCGGCGATAATAGGCGTGCGGGCCATTTGAACCCTTTCAGGATTTTTTATCCGTCAATGCAACAATTCCAGGTAGTTGTTTTCCCTCCATGAACTCAAGGGATGCCCCCCCGCCGGTGGAAATATGGGACATTTTTGAAGCGAGGCCCATTTGGGTTACTGCGGCTACCGAGTCCCCTCCACCTACGATGGTGGTGGCCCCTTTTTCAGAAGCCTCCGCAAGAAGCTTGGCAATCGCGAAGGTCCCCTTGGCGAAAGGCTCCATTTCAAAGACCCCAACCGGTCCATTCCAAAAGATAGTTTTCGCCGTGCGGATGAAGTTGGCGTATTTTTCCACCGTGGACGGTCCAATATCCATCCCTTCCCAATCCTGGAGGATGCCTCCCCGGGGAACAGTTTTCACGTTGGCCTTGGCATCGAATTTGTCAGCGATCACATGGTCGATCGGCAAAAGAAGTGGGACATCCGTGTCGATGGATTGGCTCATCAGCTGCTTGGCCAGCTCCAATTTGTCGTTTTCCACGAGGGACTTGCCGATCTCAAATTTCCGGGCCTTGAGGAATGTATAAGCCATGCCGCCACCAATGATGAGCACGTCCACGATCTTCATCAGGTTTTGGATGACGTCGATCTTGGTGGAAATCTTGGATCCGCCGATGATGGCGACGAAAGGCCGCGACGGGTTGGACAAGGCGCCGCCCAAATACTGGATTTCCTTCATCATCAGGAATCCCGCAGCCGACTGGGCGACGAACTTGGTCACCCCCTCGGTCGAGGCATGGGCGCGGTGGGCCGTGCCGAAGGCATCGTTGACGTAGATGTCGGCTAAGGCCGCCAACTTTTTGGCGAAGTCCGGGTTATTTTTCTCCTCCTCAGCGTGAAACCTCAGGTTTTCAAGAAGAACCACATCACCATTCTTCATGGCCCCCACTTCTTTTTCAACATCGGGGCCCACACAGTCCATAAGTGCCATCACGGGTTTTTTCAATAGTTCGGAAAGGCGGGCCGCCACGGGTTTCAAACGGAGCTTTTCATCCACGCCCTTAGGACGGCCCAAATGGGAGCAAAGCACCACCTTCGCCCCTTTGCCGGAAAGGAATTGGATCGTCTTCAAGGATTCCCGGATGCGGGTGTCATCCGTGATTTGAAGGGATTCATTCAAAGGCACGTTGAAATCCACGCGAACCAAAACACGTTTCCCCGTCGGGTGCAAATCCTCCACCGTCAGTTTGCTGCTGGAAGACATTCTTTACCCTTTCCGTTTTAAGTTCAGGATATCGGAGCTATTTTTTGGTTTTCAGGTCGGTTTTAAACGCTTCGGCGATAGTGCTGAGGGCGCCCAGGGTTCCCGACGCTTCCAAGGGAAGGAAAATCTTGGTGGCTTGGCCATTGGCCACATTGCCCAGCATTTCCATGTACTTCAGTGTCAGCAGGTCCTGTGTGGGATTGCCATCATGGATGGCCTTGAAAACCGTCAGGATGGCTTGACCATCCCCTTCCGCCAGGGCGATCTTTTGGAACTTGTTTGCCGTGGCCACCCGTTCAATGGCACCGGCTTCCCCTTCCGCCTTAAGGATAGCCGCTTGTTTCTCGCCTTCCGCCTTTGTGATGGCCGCCTGTTTGATACCTTCGGCTTCGATGATGGCGGCTCTCTTGGTCCGTTCGGCCTTCATTTGGGCGCTCATGGCGTTGACAATGTCCGCGGGCGGATCGATTTTTTGAATTTCCACCCGCGTGACCTTCACCCCCCATTTATCCGTGGCTTCATCCAGTATTTCCCTCATGCGGGTGTTGATTTGCTCACGGCTATTGAGCGTTTGGTCCAAATCCAACTCGCCAATCGTGTTACGCAGGTTGGTCTGGGCCAAGTTCGTTGCAGAGCCCTCAAAATACTGAACGTTATAAACAACCTTAAAGGGATCGGTCACATGGAAGTATATCAAGGCATCGACCGAGACGACCACGTTGTCTTTTGTGATCACTTCTTGCGGCGGAACACTGATGTACCTTTCCCGCATATCCACTTTGCGCATGCTCTCAAAGGGTGGAAAAAGAACGGTCAAGCCCGAATCCGCCGTTCGCGTGTACTTCCCCAGGCGTTCCACCAACCCCTTTTCATATGGGCGGATAATCCGGATGGCGCGGGAAACATAAATAAAAACAAAAATAAGAAGTATAAGAATGGCCGGCCCGGCGAGAATCTCCATATCAGCCTCCTTAAAACTAAACCTTGTTAAGTCTTCACCGCCAAAACATTTCCTTTGACCGCCACGACGATGGTTTTGGCGCCCATCGTCAACGGCTCCAGGTTTTCCGACTGGATTTTCCAGGATTCCCCTTCCACTTTGGCGTAACCCTGGTGGGGCTGATTTGTGTCCACCTTGGTGACCATGGCCGTTTGGCCGACCAAGGCATCCACATTCGAGGCTCTTTGTGTCTTACCGGACAATCGGGGGGCCCAACGGCGGCTGAGTCCCACTAAAACCAGGGAGGATAATGCGAAGGTGACGTATTCAATGGGGGCTTTATCGACGAAAAGGCTTAAAAGGGCCGTCAGAAGGGCTCCCGCCCCGATCCAAAGGAAGAAAAAAGAAGCGGTCGTCAGTTCCAGGATGAAAAAAACAGCCGCCGTTGCCACCCACCAAACGACAGGATGCATTCCGAAACCTCAAAATCGAATTATGAATTTTGAATTAATAATTTTGAATCTATGAAAATTTCCGATTGAACTGCCAAAAGGAAATTAGCCACAATTCATAATTTAGAATTCATAATTCAAAATTTGGTTTTCAATGGCGCGATGCCATGTATTCAATGAGGTCCACGACCCGGTTGGAATAGCCCCATTCGTTGTCATACCAAGAAAGCACCTTCACCAGGTTGCCGCCTGTCACGAAGGTAGACTGCGCGTCCACGATGGAGGAATGGCTATTGCCCTTAAAGTCGGAGGAAACAAGGGGTTCGTCCGTTACGTCCAGGTATTTGTCCAGCTTTCCCCGGGCGGCTTCCTTGAGGGCATTGTTGACGTCGTCCTTAGCGACGGTCTTGCCGAGCTCGGCCACCAGGTCGGTCACCGAGACATTAGGGGTGGGAACGCGCATGGCCAGACCGTCCAATTTTCCTTTAAGATCCGGCAGAACCAGGCCGATAGCTTTGGCCGCCCCGGTAGAGGTTGGAATCATGTTCAAGGCCGCGGCGCGGGCCCGGCGTAGATCCTTGTGGGGGAAATCCAAAATGACCTGGTCGTTGGTGTAGCTATGGATGGTGGTCATCAAGCCCTTCACGATGCCGAACTTGTCGTGCAGCACCTTGGCGAAGGGCGCCAGGCAGTTGGTGGTGCAGGAAGCGTTGGAAACCACGTGGTGGTTTTTCGGATCATATTTGTCCTCATTCACCCCCAGGACGATGGTGATGTCCTCGCCCTTGGCGGGCGCGGAAATAATGACCTTCTTCACGCTGTCCTTGATGTGGACCACGGCCTTCTCCTTGTCGGTGAACCTGCCCGTGGATTCCACCACGTACTCGATGCCGTGCTTGCCCCAGGGGATGGCCGCGGGATCCTTTTCAGCGTAAACCTTGATTTCCTTGCCGTTAACGATAACGGTTCCCTCCCCGGCCTTCACGTCCGCGTGGAGGTTCCCCAGGACGGAGTCGTATTTCAAAAGGTGGGCGAGGGTTTGGGCGTCCGTGAGGTCGTTGACAGCGACAATGTCGATGTTTTTGTTCCCCATCGCGGCTCGGTACACGTTGCGACCGATGCGGCCAAAACCGTTGATGCCGAGCTTGATAGCCATGGATGCCTCCAAAAGGTGTGGGATAAGAGCGGCCAAGCTAGCACAAGGGGTTTAAGTGGTCAAGGGCAGGAATTACGGGGGAAAGGTGAATTTTGAATTATTAATTTTGAATTTCAATGCGCTTCTACCGGATGGGGAAACCCTGCCCTTCAAAAGGTATGGAGTCATCGGGCGTGGGGGTGAAGGTGGGGGACGGGGCTTCCGTCGGGACGGGGGTGACATTGATCTGGATGAAGGGCTCATCCGCCTCGGCCAATTTCAGGCGGATGACGCAATCATTCTGGATGTCGGTGATATAAAGCCGGTTCTGGGAATCGCAGGCTACGCCCCGAAAATGCGGGGGGAATGGCAGGTTCAACTTCTCGTCCGTCGCCCGCCATTCGCCGTAGAATTCGAAGGGGCTCTTATTGAAAATCTCCAGCCGGCCCGTCACGCCGTCAGCCACGATGACCAAGCCGGTTTTGGTGACGGCCGCCCCGGCCGGTTCCTTGAATTGGCAGGGCCCGTCTCCGTACCAGCCCTCCACCGTGACGGGGGCGGTGGTGACAGGCGTGGGCTCCATGGTGACGTCGCCCGAGGCGGTGGTAACCGGGGAAAAATCGACGTTGGCCGGCGTCCGGTCATTGAAGATCTCCATGTGAAAATTGCCCGAGTCGGATATGACGCACTGGTCGATTTGGTTCAAGGCCATCCCCTGGGGAAAGTTCAGGTGGCCCTCCTGCGAGCCGAGGGACCCCCAGACAAAGTTGAATTTTCCGTCGTTGGTGAAGTTCTCGACGCGGGAGTTCCCCGTATCCAGCACCCAGATGTTCCCGAAATGGTCCTGGGCCACCACCCGGGGAAGGTTGAATTGGCGGTGGCGGGCTCCCTGGCTTCCCCAGGAAAGCGCGACGAGTCCGTTCGGATCCAGCAGTACGATGCGGTTGTTGTTGGTGTCGGCGACGTAGACCTGGCCGTCAGGGATCGCCAGTACCCCCGCCGGATGGTCGAATTGAGGGTCATTGCGCCACATGGCGGAGATGCCGAATGAACCGATGGACTTGACGGGCTTTCCATCGCTGGTCCATACCTGGATACGGTTGTTGTTGGTGTCTGCGATATAAAGGTTGTCGCCGGGCCCCACGCAAATCCCCTCGGGATCGTCGAGTTGGTCCGCGCCCGAACCCTTACTCCCGAAAACGGTGTCGAAGGTGTAAAGTTTTTCGCCGGCCAAATTTTCGGGTAGGACGCTGGCCGTGGGGGGCGGGCCGGGCAGTGCGACAGCCGTAGCAGTTGGGGTCGCAGTACCGTCGTCAGCCCAAGTGGCGCCGGGCCAGGCCGCCAAAAGCTGGAAAAAGATGATGGAACCAATGATGAATCTCAAGGTCAATGGCATGGGAAGAATGCTATACGGTTATCCCGGCGGATTCAATAACAAGACATCCAACCTCCCACGGGCGCTTCAAATACCACTTTCAGAGGTCCCATTTTTCCTCAAGTTCAGACACCCATCCCATTTGGGGTATTTAAACGGCTATAGGATGCCCTAATTTTATATTCGAAAGGAAATTTCATCCGGGAAATCCGGGTTTAAATTAAGGATGGTGCGGGGTTCGGCCGATAACCACCGCACCCACCCACGCGACTCCGGCCTTTTTCAAGACTCGTGCGCATTCCTCCAAGGTGGCTCCAGTTGTGAAAACATCGTCCACTAAAACAGCCTTCAAGGGCAACAGTTCACCCGGCTGGACTTGGTAGGCACCCCTGGGATTTTTCAACCGCTCTTCACGGCTCAAGGACATCTGCGGTTGGATGGATTTTGTTTTCTTTAAGATCGGCCGCGGGAGAATACCGGTGACCTTGGCCATCTCTGCAGTCAGCAGCGTAGCCGGATTATACCCCCTTTCCCTCTCGCGTTCCGCACTCAAGGGCACAGGCACCAAGGCTTCCACCCCTTCCCAAAAGGCGGGGATGGAACAGAAGACCATCTTCTCGGCTAAATTCGATTTGAGGGATTCCATTCCCTCGAATTTGAAGCCGTGATGGGCAATCCGCAACGCCCCCTCGTAAGGTCCCAGCGCCCGGACCTTATCCAGGAAATAATCCCCCTCCCCGCAGTCCCGGCACCGCGGCCGGCTTGCATCCTCGAAGGCCCGCGCTGGAAGCGATATTCCGCAATGGTCGCAGACGGGGTCCTTATAGGCTGGTATGGAGTCAAAGCAGGATCCGCAGAGGATGTTGGAAAGGCCTGTTTGAAACCCTTCCCCGCATCTCTGGCAAACCTTGGGAAAAAGAAGATCGACCCAAAAAGAACCCGTCATGTGCCCCTACTTTATGACGGCCACTTTTTCGAACTCCTGGTGGCCGCCGGGGGATTGGGTGGTGATCAGGTAAACTCCCGAGGCCACCAGATGGCCGTTCATGTTGGTGGCATCCCATTGGGTCCAGAAAATGCCCTCCGGATAACTCTGGTTCACCAGTTCCTTGATGAATTGTCCGCTCAAGCTGTAGACCTTGATCTGAACATTGCCGCCCGAAGTCATAATGAACCGGATGTTCACGACCTTCTCGTTGGCCGCGCCGTAGGGCCGGATGGCGTTTCGGTCCAGCGCCGTGTTGGGACTGATGGGATAGGCATTCACCGGTTGGTAGTCGGCTTCGTGCACCAGCTCCGTGGTGATGGCTTGGGAAAGCGGGACCGGGAGGTTCGGCGGCAGGTCGAAGGCTTGGACGAGGTAGGTGTAGGGGGTTCCGGAAATCAGCTGCACTTGATCGAAATAACCGGCTGTAGGCGACGGATAATCGCCCACGAGCGTCACCGGCAACGTCGCAAGCTCTTGGTACACGCTGCCGCCGTCCGAGGAACGGTAAACCTCGTAGCCGCCCAGGGGGTACATGGTTTGGGGATCGAAAGCGCCCGGCTGGTCGGCCCCTCCCCAACTGAGCGTGTTGCCGATCAAGGTTTGGTCGCTGTTCGTGTTTTGGGCCAGGGTGACCGGCGCGGCCGTCACCGGGCCGTTGGCGGTCTGGATCGCCACCAGCGGAAGTGCGGGCCCGGCGGCCGGCAGGGCGGTCACCGAAGCTGCGGTAGAAGTCAATCCGATGGCGTCCACCGAATAGACTTCATAAATATAGAAATTCTTGTCCACCACGCCGGTATCGATGTAGTTCACGGTTTGGACTCCAGTTTTAACCGTTTGGGCTGAACTACTGGGGGCGGTCCCCAGCTGGCGGGTGATGAAATAGCTGTTAGTGCTGACCCCTTGGTAGGTCCATCTCAATTGAACTAAACCGTCGCCCGATACCGCCTGCAAACCGATGACGGGTTGTGGAAAAACGAACTGGCTCACCGGGTTCGAAAAGCCTCCCAGGATGCCGTTAGCCGTGGAAGGTGCGATCTCATAGATATAGGTCAGGCCGTCGCTCACGTCGGACGAATCCACGGTATTGGTGTTGGAAAGGGGTTCCACGATGGAACCTACCGACGTAAAGGTGGGCACCATGCTCGGAACCGCCGTGGCCCGGTAAAGTTGATAGCCCGTGACCGGGCTTGCCGTCGGGGCCGTAATGGGAACCCAATAAATCTGGTTCCTTTCCGGGAGGGGCGTTAGGTAAATGGTGGGCGCCGCCAGTGGCAGGATGGTTTGGGGCGAACTGAGGGTGCTGCCACCTGAGGCGTTCTGGGCGTCCATCCAGTAAACATAGGGGTTTCCAGTGGTCACGTTCGGATCCGTGTAGCAGGTGGTGGGATAAGGAATGTTGGTGGCGATGGCGGTCGGCGTTATCGTGGGATAGGCGCTTCGGTAAATGTCGTAGGAGGTCACGGGCACATTCCCCACCGGCGTGCCCCAAACCAGTGTGACGGCGCTGTTGCTGGGCAGCAGCTGGGGATTGGGTGCGCCGGGCCAGAGGGTCACGGCCAATTGGGCGGAAATCGTGGGCACGGCGCTCACTCCCGCCGAATCGTTGGCCACCACTTGGTAATCGCTGACGTAGCCCGGAATTTCGGACGTGTCCTCGTAAACAACTGGCGTGGCCGTTCCCGCCGCGACAGACCCGACGACGAAATAGGTCGGGCTTGCGGCCGGCGTGTTGGTCGTGCCCGGCGTAGGCGCGCTAAGTCTGTAAATGTTATAGCCGTTGACCGCGTTGGGGAAGGTGAACCCCGTGATCCAAACTCCCGGGGTGAGGGTGGCGCTGGGAAAATAAGTCGGGGACGGCGGCGGCGAAAGGGAGAGGATGGGAGTCATGGCAGGAGGCACCAGGACCGTGATGGATTGGGTAAGGTTGCCCGGACCCTGGATGTTGTTGGCCGACACGTCATAAGACGACTGGTTCCCCGGCGTTTCCGTTGCGACAAAGATATAAGTGACTGTGGGGCTTAAGTTGGCCACGACCGTGGCAATGGGGGTGGGGGTTCCGTTAAGGTAAATGCTATAGCTTGTCACGCCCTCCTGTGGATTGTTCCCCATCCAGTACAACGTAGTCTGGCTCACGCCTGACAAGGCCGAGAAACAACCAGGGGGATTGGGCCAGGTTTGAAAGCTTCCCACAGGGTCCGGCGTTATTCCAGGACACAATGAGCTTTCCGCCAACTGCCCATTGGGCCCGTCCGCTCTGGCCGTTATCCGGTAATAATAAGTCACACCCGCCGTCGCCGTGGGCAAGACGGCATCGGTGTAACCTCCTCCCGGCAGGAGCACGGTGGCAACAGGCGTAAAACATTTCGAAGCGTAGATGGAACGGTAAACTCCATAACTATCCACCATGGGCGTGGCAACGGGCGTCGGTATCAGTGTCCAGGAAATCTGTGCCTGTCGGCTGCCTGGCGTTAACACGGCCGTTACTTGGTAGGTCGGCACGGCGATGCCCGAAAGCGTGGCGGGCCCGCTGGAGCCCACGGCGTTCTGCGCCAAAAGGTAATAAAAGGCCGCAGCCCAGGGCGTCGGGGTAGGTGCGTAAACCAAAGTCGGCGTGGGGCTTTGGGTGGCTAATACCGTGGCCAGTGGAGTCGGGGTCACGGTATCGGTCGGCCAATCCGGCCCGAAAATCGAATAGCTGGCCACGTTGTCCGCCAGCGAATTGTTTAGCCAAACGAACTTCACGGCGTTTGCCGAACCGGCGAAAGGCAATGGCGTGGGAACCGCTGGCGTCGTCAGGGCCACCAGGTTGACGTCGTTCCCGGAGAAAGTCAGATCCGAGGTGTTCCCTTGGGCGTCCACCAAGCCCACCTCATAGCCCAAAAGGCTCCCCGCCGGACCCGAAACGACATCCGTATAGCTGACATTGGTGGCGGAAACCGTGGCCACGGTCAGGGGGGTTGGTGTAGGCGTTCCAACGAAAACCCGGTAAACAACGTAATCCGACTGCGTTCCGTAAAACCCCGGGCCTCCCGGCGCCCATGTCACCGCGATCTGGTTGTTCCCCACCGGATTGGCGACACCCACGCTGGAAGGCGGCGTTGGGGCCAAGTTTAAGGCGGGTGGAGAGGCCGCATTTAACCACCCT
>JASHQZ010000040.1 GCA_030038835.1 candidate division FCPU426 bacterium | reverse complement strand
TTGCTGAAGCATTGGGACGGCTCCCTTTTCTACAGCATCGGCCGGGTGCCGGCAGGTTATTTCTGGGCCCTGGCGGCTTGTTTCCGGCTCTTCGGGGTCTCGCTGGAAAGCTTATGGCTTCTTCCAGCCGCCCTTTCCTTCGGGGCCTTCCTCTGGCTGGCTTTGGCCGTCCGGAAGGTTTCAGGCCGGTCCTTCTCTTTCTTGTTTTTTTGCCTCGCGGGCCTGGGATTTGGCCCCCTTTATTGCGGCCGGATTTCGCATCAAGGGGTCCTGGCCTTTTTCTGGGAATCCTTTTGCTTGTGGCTGGCCGTCCACTGGCCCAACTCCTCGGGCCCCAGGCAAAGGGTGGCCATGGCCGGCGCGATGGGACTGGCCTTGGGCGCCGGGTTTTACACTTTTACTTCCTGGTGGACCGTTTTCTTCCTTTTGACGGCCTTTACCCTCGTCCGGATGACGGGCGTTAAGGGCGCTTTTCCCGGCGCGGCCGCCTTTGGGCTCGGCCTCCTTTTGCCCGCCTTGCCTTTTTGGATCAACCTAGCCCAAGGGGCAGGGACTTATTTTTCCGACCTTTTTCTTTTCAAGAACGCCGCCTCTCTGGCTTATGGCTGGAAATTCGCCCTTTCCAACGTCACGATGTGGTTTTGGGGGACGGACCCCGAAGGGGCCTGTTACGGCCCGGTTTGGGTCGGGATCCTGAACCCCCTGGGCGCTTCGGCCTTTGGATTGGGCCTGATCCATCTTTTGCGGGAATGGCGGAACCCTTGGAACCGCTGGCTGCTGGCCGCCCTGGGACTGGGCCTGTTGCCGGGCATCCTCTCGGTGTCAGTGGAGATTTACCGGACCCTTCCCGTTCTTCCCTTTTTATTGCTCGTCTGCGGCCTGGGTTGGTCGCGGCTTTTTTCCTTCCAGCGCCCGGCGCGCTCCTGCCTCCTGGCCTTGCTTTGCGGGGCCGCTTCCTTCGGCTTGGACGCTTATCACCTCCTAGGCCCCTACCACCGGCTCTGGGGCATTGCCGGAGCCCAATGCCCCGACTCCAAGTCCGTGGAACGCTGGAGGGCCTTCCAGTACCTGGCCCCCCAGGCCGAAAGCCAGGGCCCCGGCATTCTTTTCACCGACTTTGTCCTGAAGAGCTTCGACCAAACCCTCACGCTGGCGGGTTATTCCTTCGACGCCTTGCGAAATCCGGCCCTTTCGGTGGAAAAGGCCCGCTGGTTCGCCGTTCTGGCCAATCCGCATTTTGTCCCTTTCCTTCAAAAACGGTTCCCGGAGGGGCGCTGGTTCTGGCTTTCCGGGGGCTTGTCCCGTCCGGACGGGGGGATGTCCCTGGGCATCATTCCCTTGGAATCCAAGGATCGGTCGGCCCTCCCAAAATGGTTGTCCGCCAACGCGGCCTTCCGGAAAATGACCCTTGAAATGCTCTTTCAACAGTCGAAAAAAGGGGGCCGGGAAATCCTGGACGAATGGGAGGGGCTCCAACCCCTGGTGAAAGGCGACCCTTTCCTGGAATCCTGCCTGTGGGAAAAAATGGAATTCTATGACATCCTCATCGGCGACCTGCCCGCGGCCCTCCGGTCCCTTCAAAAAGGCATGTCCCTGGGCTGCCCCAACGCCTTTTTCGAGGACCAAATGGGCCTGGTTTTATGGCGGGAAAACCGGCCCCGGGAAGCCCGCTTTTGGCTGGAAAAGGCCTTGAAAAATAAATTGAACCTGACTCCGGCCCGCCAAAATTTGACGGAGTTGGAGCAAATTTTCCCAAGCTTGAGGAAACGTCCATCATGAGCCCGCCCGCCCCGCCCACCGGCCGCCTTGGAACCATGGGCGTTCCGTGGGTTCTTTTTCTCGCCTTCTTCCCGGCGAACATCCTCCTCTCTTATTTTCCGCTTTCCCCCGGGGCAAAACTTTGGATCCTATTCCTTGGAATCCTTCTTCCATTTTCCCTGGCCCTGCGTTTCCTGCCCGCGCCCGAAACCACCGCCCCGTTTCAAAAGGAATTCCTCCCCCCCCTGCCACCCTGGGCCTGGGTTCTTTTGGCCGCCGGCGCCGTTTTCATCCGGTTTTACAAACTCACCACCTTGTCGGTCTGGCCCAACTACGACGACGGCCTCTGGGGATTCTTCGCCATCAACTTCCTCCACCATTGGGATTGGAGCCCCTTCTACCAGGATAATTCCTATCCTTCTTCCTATGCCTGGGGCCTGGCCTTGCTGTTCAAGTGCTTCGGCCCTTCGCTTTTCATGGTCTGGTTTTATCCCGCCCTGCTCTCCTTGCTGGCGGTGCCCGCCGGTTACGCGGCCGCCCGGACGGTTTTCTCCGAATCCTTTTCCCTGCTGGTCGTCCTCTTCCTGGCTCTGGGTTTCTGGCCCGCCTTCGTGGGCCGCTTCGGCAACCAGCAGGTCCTCACGCTCCTATGGGAATGCCTATGGCTTTGGTCCCTCGCCTCCTGGGCGAGGGACGTCTCCTCTTCCCATCCCGGTTACGGGAAAGCCGCGCTTTTGGGCTGGGTCACGGCCCTGGGTTTTTATATCTATATTTCCTGGGTGACCGTGGCCTTTCTCACGGTCCTGACCCTGGCGGTCCTGGCCCTGCGCCGGCCCCTTTCCTACGCCCGTCCCGGCGCCGTTTTCCTTTCGGCTTTCGGACTTTTCCTGGTCCCGATCTTGAAGGCGGGGTTGGTCCACAACTACGGCCGGATTGTCCACGACATCGGCTCCCTGGACGCCGCCGTCCCCTTCGCCCAACACTGGGCCACGGCCGAAGGGTACCTGTCCTCCCTTTTCTGGCAAACTCCTCCGCACCGCTTCAGCTATCAAGCCGTTTGGGGCGGCCTCTTGGACCCCCTCCTGGGGGCCCTCTTCTTCCTCGGCCTTTTGGATTTCCTCAAGGCGGGGCGCCGACCCCTTCGCCTTTGGGTCTTGGCAGCCCTGGCGCTTTTCTTCATCCCCGGGACCCTGACCCACGACGTGGAACCCTTCCGGAACCTTCCGATGATCCCTCTCCTGGGGGTGGTTTGCGCCGCTGGCCTGGCCCTTTTATTGGAGGGAGTATCGCCTTCCAGGCGGTGGTGGGCCTTGGGCGGGTTGGTCCTGGTTTTCGCGGGCTCCGATTTTTACCACTTGGCCGTTCAGTACCACCGGATCTGGGACCAGCCCTCGGTCTGGAAGGGCTACGCCAAACCCATGGAGCGTTACCGCGCCTTCCAGGTCCTGGACCGGATCCAAAGGGACCAAGGCCCCGGCCTTGTTTATTCCAACTTCACCCCCGGCCTTTGCGACCAGACCCTTTCGGTGGCGGACCACGCCTTCAACGCCGCCGAAAACCCCGGCCTGCCCTGGCAAGGGGCGCGTTGGGCCGCCGTTCTGGTAAGCGCCGATGACAAGCCCTTTTTGGACCAAAGGTTCCCCGGCGGCAAGGCCTATTACCTTTCCCAAGGGCTCGACGCCCCGGACGGCGGGCAAATGTTGTGGGTGATGCCCGTGACCCCGCGGAACCTCGGTGCCCTGCGGGGCTGGCAGGCCGCCAACGACGCTTTTTGTTGTTTCCCCGGCCGGTATTATGAAATCCTCCGGGACAACCTGGCGAAGGCCTATCCGGCTTTCCAAGGCGACCCCTTCCTGGAATCCTGCTATTGGGAAAAACTGGCGGATTTGGACTTCCACGTCTCCGGCTTCAAGGATACTCAAAAACCCATGGAGGATTTGGGGCAGGGGCTGAAAAAAGGGTATGCAACCGCCCACCTTTACTTCCGATTAGCCATGTTCCACTTGGTGCGTTCCGAGAAAGAAGATGCGGAAAAGGACCTGCGCAAGGCCATGGCCGCGCCCCTGGACCTCACTTCCTCGCGCGCCCAGTTGGACGCCTTAAAAACCGGTTCCTAAAAACTCCCGGTGCGGGCGGGCTGGAAAATCTGATTCCGAGGGCCAAAAACATGGGATTGAAAATATTCCCGGGAAGGCTTGCCTCAACCGGGCAGGAGGGATCCACTCCGGCGCCTTGGAACTTTTTTTTAAACCCTCTTGCTTACTTTGGGTATTTTTTGGTTTTGAACGTCCTTTTGTCTTATTGCACCGAATCCTTAAAAATAAAGTTTTGGGGGGGCTGTTGGGGCGTCCTCCTGCCCCTTGGGGGGATGGCCTGGGTTAAAGGCAAGGAACCCCCGGACGTTGAAAAGCCGTGGGAAAAGGACCTGTTTCCGGTCCCGCCCCTCGGAGGGATATCCGCCCTCGTCCTGGCCGTTCTTCTTTCCCGGCTGGTGGGATTGACCTCCCTTTCCGCCTGGCCCATGCCGGACGACGGCCATTTCGCTTACGACTCGGTGGATTTATCCTCGAAATGGTCCTGGCGCTTTTTTTTCAACGGGACCCAGAATCCCCCCTTCTTCAATTGGTGCCTGGCGCTTTTTTTCAAATTCCTGCGGCCGGGGCTTTTTTCCCTTTGGCTCTTTCCCGCCTTGCTCTCCATCCTCGCTTTCCTCCTGCTGGCCGCCGGCGCCCTGAAGCGCTTCCCGGGTTCCTTTTCCTTTTTATTCCTTTCCCTGGGCTCGATGGATTTCTTCCTCCTGTACGCCGGACGCTTTTGCTTCCCGGCCGGTTTTTCCCTGCTTTGGGAAGCCCTCACCCTGGCCCTCCTGTCCCGCTTTTTAGCGGCCCCGGCGGGCGCCCCGAGGCAGCGCTGGGCCCTCCTCCTGGGCCTTTTCACCGGTTTGGGATTTTTCGTCAACCAGTTATGGGCCTTGATGGGAGCCATGGTCCTCTTGGCGGTTCGCGGCCGGGTCCCCTGGCGGGAAAAGGGCGGCCCCAAAACCTGGGCGCTGTTTCTCCTTCCCGCTTTTCTCTGCGCCCTGGTTTTCGCCGGCGCGTCGGTCCTGGGAAAAAACGGCCTTTATCTCCTGGGCATCATGGCTTTCAAGCCGGGGACGGACTGGAAAGGCCAATTGGCGGTTTCGGCCGCCAATTTGACGGCTTTTTTTTGGGGCACTCCCTGGAAGTTCTTTTATGGGCCGCTTTGGGGGGGCATGTTGAACCCCCTTTCCGGGGCTTTTTTTTTCACCGGGCTCATCGAATGTTTCAAGCTGCGGCGGGAACCCTTGGTCCAATGGGTTTTCGCGGGATTCTTGCTTTTTTACTTTCCCGTATTTTTCGTCCAGCGCTTTGAGATTTTCCGGGTTTTAGCGGTTTGGCCTTTCGTCCTCTTCGTCGCCGCCTTGGGGTTGCAGTCGCTGCTCATCTCCCTGCCTTCCAAATTACGGTTCCTGGCGGCCGTCGCGGTCCTGGCGGCTTCCTCCACGTTGAACCTTTGCCACCTTTGGGGGCCTTATCACCGCCTTTGGGGAACGCCTTCCCCCGGATGGTCGAGCCTTAAATCCGAGGAATATTGGAAAGCCGGCCGGGTCTTGGAGGAGGTCGGGTCGCAAGTGGGGGCCGGCCTCCTTTTAGCCGACTTGCAGCTCTTCGTCACGGATCAAACCTTGCCCATTGCCGCCTTCGCGCAGGACCCGGGCCTCCGTCCCGGCCTTTCCCTCCAAAACCAAAAATGGGTGGCGGTCCTCATGGACGCCCATTTCAAGCCCTTCCTGGAGGGCCGGCTCCCCCCCTGCCGTTGGGTTTGGCTTGGAAACAACCACCTGGCTGGCAGCGGGCTCGTGCTGGCGGTCATACCCGTTGAGGATAAGGACCGGCCCCTTCTTCAAAAATGGCTGGAAGCGGACATCCAAATGGGGGGGGTGACGCGGGAAATCATGGGCCAATATTGGATGGGGGACCCGGAACCGGTTTTGAAAAAACTTTTCGGGGCCTATCCCTCCCTGCGGGGCGACCGTTTCTTGGAAACCTGTTTTTGGGAAAAAGTCCTCTATTACCAAAAAACCAAGGGGAGTCCCCGGGATTGTTTGGAAGCCATCCAGGAAGGGTTAAAAAGGGGCTATCCCTTTCCTCCGCTTCTCAATGACAAGGGGGTATTTTTAATGGAAGAAGGAAATTACGGGGAAGCCCGCAAGGCCTTTGAAAGCGCCCTGCGTTCCCCCCTCAATTTGACCCCGGCCTCGGAGAACCTTCAAAGGCTGGAAATGCTCGAAAAGGGGAAATCTTGATTCCGCCCTCCAATACCCGTCCGGACGCCAGGGAAGGAAACCCATGGCCGTTTTTCGGGATTTTTACGGTTGCCAACGCCCTCTTGGCTTACGGCTCGCTTCCGCCCATGGTTCAGGGGGCCGTGGCGGTCCTGGGATGGGTCCTGCCCATGGCCTGGCTTGGGATCCGGGCCCAGCGCCGCCTCCCGGAGGAGGCTCCCTGGCAGATGGAGGGTCCCTCCCCCGCGCCCTGGCTTTGGGCCCTGGTGGGCATCGCCGCCTTGGCCCTCCGGTTCTGGCGGCTTAAATCCTTCATCGGATTTCCCCTGCTGGATGAGGGCACCAACGCTTATTACGCCCTGAAGCTGGATGAAAGCTGGAACTGGCGGCCCTTTTTTTTCACGACCCAGCTTCCGCCCTTCTATATTTGGCTTTTGGCCGCGGGCTTTAAGATCGAGCCGTCGCTCGGGATGCTCTGGCTCCTGCCCGCGCTCCTGTCCCTGGGGGCGGCCGGGGTGGCCTACGGGGCGGCCCGGACTTTCTTTCCCAAGCAACTTTCTTTCCTCATCTTCACCTTCGCGGCAGTGGATTTTTGGCCGGTTTACCTCGGGCGCTTCTCCCACCAGGCCGCGCTCCTGTATTTTTGGGAATGGCTTTGCCTGGGGGCCTTGGGAGCCTACGGGAAAGCCCCTTCGCTGAAAAAAGCGGCACTGATGGGATTCCTCATCGGCTGCGGCTTTTACACTTATTTCGCCTGGCCCCTGGCGGCCCTGGTCCTGCTTCCCGCCGCCGGGGTGCTCCTTTATAAAAGGCCTCCCCCCGGCTCCACCCCGCGGTTCTGGATTTTTGGGGGGATGGTGCTCCTCCCCCTCCTGCCGCTGGTCCCCAGCCTCCTCACCGGAGGCTACGGGCGTTATTTCTTAAGCCGGACAGCCTCCCCTGCCGCCTGGAGCCTCCCCGAGGCTTGGCGGTATTACTCTATTTTATTTTGGGGAACATCGAAGTCCGAATTCACCTACGGCCCCCTTTGGGGCGGTTACCTCAATCCCATCATGGACGCCTTTGTTTTTTGCGGCGCGGTGGAAGCCTGGCGGGCCCGCCGCCATCCCTTGGCCCCCTGGCTGGGGGGGGGCTTCCTCGTTTTGACGATCCCCCTTCTTTTTTCCGTGCCTTTGAACGGCCTGCGCCTCACACCCCTGATCCCGCTGGCGGCTTTCCTGTCCGCCCTGGGCTTCCAGTCCCTCTCCAGTCCGGGGCGGTGGGTATCGGGCCTGCTGGCGGGCTTGGCCCTTTTGTCCCTGGGTTTGGACGCGGCCAACCTCCAAAAATCCGGGGAAGGCCTGCGAAGCCTCTATCCCACCCAAAGGCCGCCCGAATACGCCCAGGCCTGCGGGATTTTGGAAAGCACCGCCCGGGAAAAGGGGCCGGGACTCATTTTTGACGATTTCCTTCCCGGCAACCGGAGGCTGTCCTATTTCCCCGTGGGTTGTTACGCCTTCAACGGCGTGGACAACCCCCGCGTCAAGCCGGAGGACTGCCGCTGGGTGGGGCTTTTGGCCAATCCCAATTACAAACCCTTCCTGGACCGGCGCTTCCCCGGGGGAGAGGCCTTCCTGCTCAATAAGGAAAACCCTCCTCCGGATGGGGGTTTGATGCTGTGGGTGAATTCCCTCTCCCCTGCCGGCCTTGAAACCTTCCGGAAATGGAAAGAGGCTTCCTTGGCCCTGGCGCCCCTGGAGGAAAAAACCATGGAAAGGGTCCCGGACGAATCCCTCCCGGCTTTCCTGAAACCCCTCCAGGAAGCCTATCCGTTTTTCCGCGGAGATCCCTTCCTGGAATCTTTTTACTGGGACAAGATGTCGGAGTTGCGGTTCAACCAAGTTCTCTTGGAATCCTACCGCGCCCAGACCGGCCAGGGCTGGGCCGACATGCCCAGCGGTTCGGTGCCGGAAGCGGCGGCTTCCGCGGGGCGCTTGAGGGAATCCATCCAGGACCTTCAACAGGCGGTTCAAAAGGGCTGCCCGGCGGCCCACTTATACTATCGCCTGGGGGTTCTTTATGCCTTGAGCGGGCAGGGAGCCCTGGCCCGCCAGGCGTTCCAAAAGGCCCAAGCCGCGCCCCTTAACCTGACCGACGCGGGGCGGTTTTTAAAACCCAAGGCGGAGTAAGAGGGTGGCGGGGATCGCAACTGAATTTTGAAAACGTTGAAAAAGGGCGAGGAAAACACCTTGAGGGGCCGAATGGAGAGATGGTGTTTCTCCTCCATATATCGGGTGTAATAAGCTCCCTCGGAGGGGCCGCAGATCAGGAAAACGTTGGGCTTCCCGGCCAGGTCCACCAGGACATCCCCGAGGCCGAAACGCCGGATCATTTCCTCCGAATGGGGCGAAGGGGCGAAAACCCCCAGCCCCAGGATGTGAAAATTCCGGTAGATTTCGAAATCATCCAGGGCCGGAATCCATTCATAGGGCAGGGCGTTCCCCCAAGCGACATAAAGCTGCTGGTCCGTCGGGTTTAAGCGGGCAATGGTGTCTTGGAGACCCTGGACCTGGTGAAGGCGTTCCTGGTCGAGCAGAAAATACCGGTGGGCGTCCGAAAAGGAAAGGAGGACGGCCAGGCCGAGGAAAGCCGACCGGCATATTTTAAAAATTCCTAAAAGCGGATGGCGCTCGGGGAGGAGGGGCGACCGGGGATTGGAATAATAAATGGAAAGGTTCAAAAGGTAGGAGAGCAGGGGCAGGAAGATCCTTTCGGGAACCTTTAAAAAATACATCATGTACAGGAATAGGGCGATCACCCAGATAAAATTAACAAGGAAAAACCTGAAGAATTTCAGCGGCAGGAAAAGCAGGAAAGTCAGCAGACAGGTCAAAACGGCCTGGGATGTAAAATAGTTTGAAAAAATATCATTGAGGGAGCCGCTGCTGGCGGGTTTGTCCGTGAAACAACTTGGGAAATACCGGCTCAGGTTCTGCATTTTTTCAACGGAATAAAGGTGACTGTCGATAAAGCACCAGGATTCGAACATCCTGAAGTCGTTTTCACTCCATCCCACCGAATCAAAGTAAGGTCGGGTTTGCGGGGTGTATTTCACGTCGCGGTAATCCATGAGGTTTATCCGGGCTTGGTTAAACCTCTTAAACTCCTTCCATCCGGGATCGCAACCGTAATGGTCGAAAAGGGCCAGGAAGGACAAGGCAAGGGCCGCGATGAAGATAAAAGGTTGAAAAACGCGGCGGGATCCGGTCCACCGGTGCTTTTGGAAGACCCAAAGGCCCCAAGGAAGGGTCGACAGGCCGGCCAGGAGGAAGGGTCCCAACCTCATGGCAAAGGACAAATACAGGCAAAGTCCCGATAAGAGGAACCCTTTCCAGTACCAGCGGGAATCGCCTTTTTCGTACAACCCCACCAGCAGGAAAAGGGCTCCTTGAAAGGCCAGGGAGGATAGGATGGTGTAATGAAGCAGGACAAAATAATAAGCGTCGATGGAGACGCAGCTGATGCAGAATAAGAGAACGCGGAAGGCGGGTCGGGGCTGGAAAAACAGGGAAGCCAGGAAAGCCCAAAGGCCGAGGAAAAGCGCCGAAAGGTAGTAATACGCGAACCAAGGAGTCTTAGGGGAAAGAAGGTACAGGTTTTTTAACAGCCAGCCGATGGAGATATTGCTGTATCCGATATAGGCGCTGGGTTCCAGACCGAATCCCACCCCCTTGGCGAAGAACAGTTGGGAGATGTCGTCGTTGTTGAAGAAAAAGGGCGTGAAAACCTGGAAGGCTCCCGCAAAAAGAGCGGCCATGAATAAAAATGAGTGTAAAAAAGGCCTTTCCGGCAAGCGGTCGGTCAAAAAGCCCAGCCTTTGTTTTAAGTTGAGGGTTTCGGCCTTCATGAATTCCTCCGAATGGATCATCCGAATTGAGCCCTGGAGTCCAAAAATCCCGTTCTTCCGCCCGGTAAAACAAACGCCTTAAGGTCGCGCCTGGGCGGGGGCCCCCGCTTCCCGGAAGAAAAGGTAGCAGTCGGGCGGAAGGAAGGGTACATTCACCCGCTTGAAATGGGACAAAAGGTACGCGCAAAAAATCGGGTTGGTGTTCTGGAACCGCAAGTCGTCCCTCCCGTCGATCGCCTCGTTGTCGATGAAGGCCCAATGGACACGGGCCTTTTGGATCTCCTGGATCACTTGTTCCTGTTCCTCCCTGGATTCGGGGAAGAGATCATAGATTTCCCAAGTCGGCGACTTTAAGCCGCAAGCGGCGTAAAGCCCGGGAAAATGGGGATAGGCCAAAAAAGTTTCCTCCGCCGGAAGCCGGGCTTTCACCGATTCGGCCAGTTTCACCATCACCGCTTCCCAGGCCGGCACTCGGATCACGTCACGGCCCAGCTCCACCGGGAAGGGCCAATGGGCCTTCGCGTTCCAATAAAAAAAGAAGTCCGATTTGACGCCGGCGGTGGCCAGGGTGGTCGCCAGGGCGAGGACCGCCGCCAAAAGGCGGGCACGGGGCCGGCAGCCCCATTGGGAGAAAGCCGCGATCCAGAAGGGACCTATGGCCACGCCCAAATGCTCGTAATCCGCCCGTGAAAAGTAATAATGAAGATAGGGGAGTCCGGTGAGAGCGGAGGACGCCAAGAGGGGATCGAACCCGTCCTTCCCCATCCGCCGGAAAGATTGAAAGGCCCAGTACAAGAGGGCCAAGGGCACCCCAAGGGTGAACAGGCCCAAGGCGGTGTCGGCCCCATCCATGGATTCCAAACCCAAATGGAAGTGGGTCCAAGGCCAGGGTAGGGGAAGGGCCAAATTGGTTTTTCCCGAGCGGAGGATAGGAAGGGTGGACTTGGACCAAAAGCCTTCCCAGAAACCCGGGTAGCCCAAGATCATTCCCGCCAGGGGCAGAGTCCCGCAAAGCAAGCCGAAACCGCAAAACCCCAATTTTTTCCCGGAAAATCCGTCCCGGAGCGAAAGGCAAAACCCTAAAAGGGTAAAGGCAGCCAACAGGTAAAGGCCGTGGTTGCGGCCCAAAAAAACCGCCAACCCGGCCACCGTGCCTGCGGCCCAAGAGCTCCAACCATCGGCTTTCTCCAGCAGCTTCAATCCAGCGTAAACGGCGGCGCAAGGGATGGCGCAGTCGAAATACTTGTAGTCCGGTTCCATCCAGAGCGCGAGAACGACCCCCAGGACAGCCAGTTCCAGCCGGGAGGAGGCGGCCCGCCGAGCCGCCAAGAGCCCCAGGAAAAGACCAAGCCATTGGAAAAAGGCTTCAGAAACCCGGAGGGAAACCAAACCCGGCCCGAGAAACTTGAAGCAAAGGGCCGCCCAGTAATAACGCCCAGGGTCATAGGACCTGAAATCACGTAAAGGCACTTCCCCCGCGAAAGTCCGTTGGGCCCCGTACCAAAGATAACCTTCATCGCTCAGGTTGAAAACGGAACCGTGTTTCAACGCGAAAAATGCCAGGGCGATGATTCCGGAAAGCAGGAAAGGGAAAAGAGCGCCCTGGGCGGAAGCTCCTGCGGGAATGGTTTCCAGCCGTTGGGAGTCACGGACAGGCGCCATGGCGGATGGAGACCCCTTTCTTAGAAACAAAGCCCAGCTCCCATGATACCCTAAAAAAACCGGAATACCCCTCAAAGGCCAGGGGATCGTGTTTGAGGCTAACGGACGGAGGCTTCCCTGTTTTAAAATAGGGCCTATGGCCCCTTCGGATTTTTTGAGCGTTGATTTGCCCGCCCTCTGTGGCGACCTGGCCGGGGAGATCAACAAAACCTACCAGAACCTGCCCTGGGCACTCAAGCACGAGGCGGTTTCCCGCCTGAAGCGCCAGGTCCACGAGTTGTCCCAGGCCGTCGCTAAGGCCAAGGACTCCGCCACCCCCGCCCGCACCGGGCGGTTCCTCGAACAAGCCCTCTCCCTGACCCACGAGTGCGTCCCCCTGATGAGCCTCTGCGTGAGGAAAAACCTGCTCTCGCCCGAGCTCCAGGACCGCTGGGCCAAGCGGCTCAATGAGATCGACCGCCACCTGGGGCAGTGGCTGAAGGCCTGCCTGCCCTGAATCGTCGGGTTTACAATGCCGGTACTTTAGGGCTTCCGATGGCTTGAACACGAAGGGGCGCTATCGGGGCCTGCTGGGGGCTGGAAAGAAAGGCTCAACCCCATGAAAAGTGAAAAGGACGGCTTTAAGGGGCATTCCGGGGCATGGACCTTTTTTCTTCTTTTCGCGGCCTCGAACGCTGCGCTTTCCTATCTGCAGCTGTCATTGGTTGAAAAGCTTTGGATCGTCCTGGGAGGTATTTTACTTCCCATGGGGTGGGTGGCCCTGAGAACCCCCTCCGGGAAATCCTTCCCGGTCTTAGGGGACGAATGGCTGCCCCTTACTCCCAGGTGGTTGGCGTCCCTTTTTCTCACGGCGACCCTGGCCTTGAGGCTTTTCAAGCCCTTGACCTTCCTCTCCTGGCCGCTCTTTGACGAGACCGTCAACGGCTATTACGCGCTGGGGCTGGACCGCCAGTGGACCTGGAACCCCTTCTTCTTTTTCAGCCAATTGCCCCCTCTCTTCATTTGGTTTTTATGCCTCCTGTTCAAAACCCTGGGGTCCTTCCTGGCGGCGATCCGATGGGAGCCCATCCTCATTTCCATCCTCGTCCTGCCCGCCGCCTATGCCGCGGCGCGGGCCTTCTTTTCCAGGTCTTTTTCCCTGCTTTACCTTGCCCTCATGGGTTTTTCCTTTTGGGCCCTTTTCTTCGCCCGGATCTCCCACCAGGGGGTTTTGCTGGTCCTCTGGGAATACCTGGCCATCGCCGCCCTGGGGCTGGCCCTGGGATCTTCCGGGCCCGCGCGCAACCGCTGGCTCGTCCTCCTGGGGTTTCTGCTGGGTACGGGGTTTTACACTTACTTTTCCTGGCCCTTGCCGGCCCTTTGGGTGGGAACCCTGGCTCTTGGGGCCATCTGGAAAGAAAAGCGGGCACGGCTTGTTTCGTTCCTGTGCCTGGCCCTTCCCATCCTGGCCTGCCTGGCCCCCCTTTTCTTGGCCCTCCTGCAAGGCCAATACGGAAGTTATTTCCAATTCCTATGGACCCTCAAAACCCGGGACAGCGGCCTGACCCAACTGGAAACCACCTGTTACTGCCTCTCCTCTTTCCTGTGGGGTAATGGCCATGGGGACTTCTATTACGGTCCGGTTTGGGGCGGCTTCTTCAACCCAGTCCTGGGGGCGGCTTTGCTTGTGGGATCGCTGGAGCTTTGGGTCAGCCGTCAACAGCCTGAGTCCCGGGCGGTTTTGATCGGTATCCCTCTCTTTCTCCTGCCGGGCTTCGTCACCAACAGCCTGACCGATATGAGGGAGATCCAGGTCCTGCCCCTCCTGACTTTCCTGGCCGCCTTGGGGCTGGGGTCCCTGGCGGCGGGCCTTTCCCGCGCCAGGGGCCTGCTCTTCCTGGGCGCCTTCCTGGCCCTTTCCGCGGGGCTGGATTTCATCCATCTCTTGAAGTTCGGGGACTACATCAACGGTTATTGGAAAAGCCAGAAAACCGCCGAAAGCGCCAAAGCCTTCGGAATTCTGGACCAGGTCCGGGCCAAGGACGGACCTGGCCTTATCCTGACCGCCTACAGCAACGACGTCTACACCTACGACCAGTCCCTTCTGGTTTCCACCTATCCCTTTAACGCCCTTCTCAACCCCCGCCTTTCCCCCGCTTCCACCCGCTGGCTGGCGGTGGTGACCAACGCGCATTTCCAGCCCTTCCTGGCCCGGCGGTTTCCGGAAGCGCAATTCACCCGGCTGTCGAAGCAGGATGAAACGGCCGGGGACAATTTCAACGGGGGCCTGATGCTCATGGTGGTTCCTTTGACTTCTAAAAACCGTCCGCTCCTGGGGTCCTGGATGGAAACCGACCGGCTCTTCAGGGACATGGCCGCCCAGGTGATGAACCTGCCTATCGCGGAGGCAAGGAGGGCGACCCTCCGGATCTTGTCCCAAGCCCTGCCCGGGCTGCCCAAGGACCCCTTTATCCGGTCCTGCTACTGGGAGGCGGTTTACTTCAATTTCAACTGGGAGAACCTGTACGGGAACCGGGACGTTAAGACCAACTTCCCCGCCGCGGTCCAGGCGCTCCAGCGGGCCTTGCGGGAAGGTTATCCCACGGCTTACTTTTACAATGAATTGGGGTCTTGTTACGCGCTGGCCGGCGACTACACCAATGCCCGCCGCGCCTTTGAGCAAGCGATCCGGGCCCCCCTCAACCTCACGCCCGCCGCGGACAACTTGAAGGCGCTGGAGGCCCTGCAGAAGGCTTCCGCTCCCACTCAAAAATAATCTTCAAGGCTGTTTCGCCGAAAGCCTTTTTTCCAAGTTTCCACCCTTGAGCGACAACAGGAGGAAGGGTTTCCGGTAGGGGTTTTGGGGGAAAGGCTGGTAATGGCCGAGGACCCATTGGAGGACCGGGTGCCTTGAGGCCAGCCCGGGGGATAAGTAATAGGCCGTGTTGAGGACGATCACTTCCGGCCTTGCCTTTTCCAGGTCCCCCACGGCACGCTGGGAAAGTTCCTGCGCCAAGGGATTGTCCAGGAGGGGATAGCTGTAAAACACGCCGCTGGGCGGCGACCGGCGGGCCGCGAAATAAAGTTCCGTTTCATTGCCCCATTCATAAAAGGTCTCGCCGGGCGCAAGCATCCCGTCCAGTTCGCGGCCCAATTGGAGGGCCTGGGCAAAAACCGGCCCGTCCGCGTATTTCCGGTTGGCCCATTCCCCTGGTGTGAGCCGGTAAAAAGGCGCCTCGTGGAAGATGAGGAGGGCCAGCAAGGCGGCGCCCGGCAGGCACTTCCAACCTTTGTTTCCGATCCTTTCGCCCAGCGCGGTGACGCCCCCAGCGGCCCCCAGGATCAGGGGCGGCAACAGCAGCTGGTCGTAATGGGCGAAAAACCGGCCCGTGCTGGCCACTTCCAGTTCCGCCGCGATGAGAAAGGCCCCCCACAAAATCCAGGGCCCCCGGTCTTCCGGTTTTCCCTTGGCGAGCAACGCCCCCCCACATCCCAGGACGAAGAGGAGAAAAAGCCAAGCCAGGGTGGAGTCGTTCAAGGCCTGGCCGCTGATGTCCTGGATGAAATCCCAAATGGAAGCGGCATGGTAGCCTTGGTAATCCAGGTTGTAGGTGAAGACCGCGTCCTTGAAGTCGCCCAAGCTTCCTTTACCATAAAACCATCCCAATAGCCCGGCCCAGGAAACCGCGACGCAGCCCGCGAAGGCCGCCAACTGCCGGAAGGCCGTTTTTCTCAGGGGAGGAGTCCAGTGGAGGAGCAAGTAAACCACGGCCAGGGCCGCTTCGAGGACGATGAAGGGTTTATAAAAAGAGGCGGTGGCGGTAAGGAGGCCGATAAGGACCCAACGGGGGAGGTCCAAGGTTCTCGCGCCGGCCGAAAGCCACAGCGCGAAGATCCAGGTTTGAAAGGCGTTGAGGAATAATTCCACGTTGGGCTGGTTGGCTTGGAGGAAGAGGTCTCCGGAGACCACCGCCCAGGTCACCGCCGCCCAAAGGCCTCCGGCCCGGCCGCCCAGGGTTTTTCCGCACGGATAGAGCCCCGCCAGGACCGCCCAAGCCGCCAGGACATTCAACAGGAAAACCGCCAAGGGCCCTTCCCCGGCAATGGCCTCGGCCAGGGCGAAGGCCGCGTGGATGGCGGGCGGCTTGTGGTCCCAGAGGTCGGAGTAAAGGGCACGGCCCTTGAGCAGTTCCTCCCCGATGACCGCGTAGGTGGTGATGTCCCTTTCCAGGGGTTCGGAGTAGGTGTGCCAGCGTTCTCCAACGATCAGGACGGCCGCCAAGGCCAGGAGAACCCAAGCGGTCAAACGGCCTTTATTCGGATATTCGCCCAATTTTTTGCCTTTAGGTTTTTCCGTCATTGCGAGAAATGAGCCCCGAATAGGGGCTCGATCATGACGAAGCAACCTCAGTTTAAATAAGCCTTTTCCCAAGGAGGTTATTTTGGAACTGGGGTTGCTTCGTCGTCACCAGGCCGCTATTCGCGGCCTACTCCTCGCAATGACACTTTAAATCGATCTATTTTTTGGAACCACGCCGGCGGCCGGCCGGCGAGGTTTCGAGTTGGAGGGTGGCGTGGCGGATGCCGCATTCCTTTTCCAAATCCTTCACCGCCCGTTCCAGGATTTCCTGGGCCCGGCTCAAGGGTTGGTTCTCCAGCACCAAATGGGCGGTCAGGTGGACCTCTCCCGACCCCACTTCCCAGAGGTGCACGTGGTGCACTTCCTTGATTTCGGGGATTTTGGAGGCCAGGCAGGCGCTGATCCTCTCGGTCGTCAGCCCGCGGGGGGCCGACTCCAGCAGGATGTGCAGCGCCTTCCAGAAAAGCTTGAAGGCGCTGAAGGCGATCAAAAGGGCGATGCCCAGGCTGATGGCCGGGTCCACCCAGGCCCAGCCGGTCTTGGCGATGACGGCCACGCCCACCAGCACGCCCACCGAGGAAGCCAGGTCGCCCAGCACGTGGATCCAGGCGCTTTTCATGTTCAGGTCTTCCTCATGCGCCCCGTGGAGGAACCAGGCGGAGAGGGCGTTGGCGAGGAAGCCGATGGCGGCGATCACGCCCATGGTTCTCCAGTCCGGCAGGGAGGGCGCGCCAAGCCGCTGGAAGGCCTCCCACCCCACGGCCGCCACCATCCCGAAAAAGGTAAGGGCGTTGCCGAAGGCGGCCAGCACCTCCAGCCGCGCGAAGCCGTAGGTATGGCGGTCGCTGACCGGCTTCTCGGCCATGGCCATGGCGGCCAGGGAAATCAGGAGCGCGGCCAGGTCGGTGAGCATGTGGCCCGCGTCGGACAGGAGGGCCAGGGAATGGGAAAGGAAACCCCCGATGGCCTCCAGGACCAGGATGGAGGAGGTGATGCCGATGGCCCAAAGCATCTGGCCGCGGCGGCTGGGACCGTGGGAATGTTCATGGCCCTGGGCATGCTCGTGGTCGTGGGAATGGGGCATGGCCCCATTTTACCCGCGGACGAATTCCCTCCCGGCATAAATTTTGGTTGGAAAAAAACGGCGTGGTTTTCAATAATGGCCCCATCCTGGGAAAAGGCCATCCTCCCCTTCCAGGCCCCCAAGGGAACCCGGTGAAAAAGTTTCCCCAAGCCAACCTCCAAATCCCCTACCATCCCTGGCCCTATTTCCTCCTTTTTCTCGCCGTCAACCTCCTCCTTTCGGCCGGCTCCTTTCCCCTGTCCGTCCGTCTCTTCCTGGTCCTGTTCGGCCTGGCCTTGCCCCTGGCCTTGGGGGCCATTACGCTTCGCGAGGAAACCAAGGTTGCGGCGCCCCGGGATGAAGAAGGGATTTTTCCGGCTTTCCCTTGGCCCCTTTGGTCCTTGGCGGCCATAGCGGCGCTGGCCCTTCGCTTTCACGGCCTTGGGAGCCCCGATTGGTGGCAGGGCGGGGATGAGGCCTTGACCGGAACCGGGGCCCTTTCCCTGCTGCGCCACTGGAACTGGGAACCCTTCGAAGCCTTTCCCCAGATGCCCACGACCGTGAGCCGGATTTGCTGCGGGTTGCTTTTCCTGACCCACAACCCCCTCTTAAGCCTGCAGTTCACCAACGCCTTGCTCGCGGCCCTGGCCGTCTTGCTGGGCTGGCGGGCCTGCGCCCAATTTTTCCCGAAACCCCTCTCCCTCACGGTCCTTTTTTTGCTGATGTTCCATTTTTGGGCCGTTGGGACCGCCCGGACCGGATACCCCATCGCGCTTTTCCTGCTTTGGGAAATGGCGGTTTTTTATGCCTTGGGAAAATTCCTTTCGGCCGAAGCCGGCTTGGAAAAAAGAAGGGCCTTTCTTTTAGGCCTGGCCGCGGGGCTGGGGCCCTACGCTTGGATATCCTGGCCCGCGGTGGTGTCTTTCCTGCTCCTGGTGCTGGCGGTCAAGGCTTGGAATTCCCCGGCCTCCCAAAGACCGGTTTACGGGGTGTTCCTCCTGGCCTTCTTCGCCGCGCTTTCCCCTTTCCTGCTTTACGCCGCCCAGGGGCGCTACGGAGGGCATATCCGGGCTGTCGCCTCCTGGAATCATTTTTCCCCGGGTGGGCAGTTTCAAGCGGCCGGTTCCTATTTTTCGGCCCTCTTTTGGAAAGACCCTCCCATCTGCGGCCTGCATTCCCTGGGCGGCTTTTTCAACGTGCTGCTGGGCGCCTGTTTCTGGGTGGGGGTTTTGGAGCTGTCGGGCCGGCGTGGAAAAAGCCCGGCCCCGGCCCTGGGAGCGGGCATGGTCCTGGCCCTGATGCCGGGTTTCCTGAGTGTGGGTTTCGAGCCCCTCCGGGTCATGGCCTGCCTTCCCTTCCTTTTAGTGGTGGCGGCCTGGGGGCTCCAGGCCTTGGCCCGGGCCCTTCCCAAGGGTGGGCGGGCCGCCTTTGTGCCGGTTTTTCTGTTGGCTTGCGCGGGCGTGGACGCCCTCCGGCTTTGCCCGCTTCCGGGGGGCCTTTTCTCCGGCGGCCGGCAGGCCCCCGCAGCCCAGTGGGAAGGCCAGCAGGCCTATGAATGGTTCCGGCCTTATTTTTCCCAACAAAAACCCGGGTTCATCTTTTCGGACATGATTCCCGACACGGGTGATCCCTCGCTGGCTTACACGACTTATTTTTGGAACGCGGCTTGGAATCCCGGATTGCCGGCGTCCGGAATCCAATGGGCCGCGGTTTTGACCGAAAGCCATTACGCCCCCTTTTTGAGCCGGCGGTTTCCCGGTTCCCGATGGAGGCCCATGGTCTTGGGCGAAGCGGGGAAAGCGGGCGGCCGCATCGCGGGCCTTTTGCCCGTCACCGCCGAAAACGCCGGGGTCTTCCGGCAATGGGCGGATTGGAACGGGGCCCTGGAGGAGATCAACCTGAGGATA
>JASHQZ010000039.1 GCA_030038835.1 candidate division FCPU426 bacterium | reverse complement strand
CCTTCACCTGCCCCAGGTAGTCCTCCAGGGTCAGGGCACCCTGGGCCGAGGCCACGCCCGCCGCCAAGGTGAGGCCCAGCGCCCATCCCAGTGGTCTTTTCATTTGTTTCTCCGTTCCGTTCAAAACCGGGCATGCCTTCACCGCTATGATAATTGGAACAGCCGTTTCGAGTGTGCTTTTCCCGGCTGGTTCACTTGGGACCCTCATTCTCAGGCCGAAGGCTTATTTTAAACAGGGGAACTGTGTAACAAGATGTAACCATCTGTAGCACCGGTGTCTTAAAGCCTCTTGCCCTTGCGCCTCTCCCTCATCTTTTCGCCCCAGGTTTTCCAGTCCGAAAGGGTCCAGTTTTCGTAGTCCGGCTCGGCCCAATCCGCGCTTTCGGCGAAGTCCTTCCAATCCTTCTCGGACCATTTTTTCATTTCCACCCCCCAGCGGATCCAGTCGTTGATCTGTCCCGGCATGCCGCCGCCCACTTCGCGCGGCATGACCAGGCCCAGGACCGCCGAGGCCGCGGCCACGGTGCCGCCGATCAAGAGGCCCGCCAGCACGAAAATCACGGTCAAGGTGGAATTGAGGGCCTGGCCGTGGACCAGGACGACCCAGGGAAACCCCAGGGCCAGGGCGACTCCCCCCACAATTCCCGTCACCGCGACGATCTGTCCCTCGCCGAACGAGACCTTGCCGTGAATCTTTTCCGGATGATGCATTTCCTCACTCATGGTTTTCCCCTTTCAAAAAAGCCGTTCCGTTCCTGGCGGTCCGGCGGATGGCGGCGGGTTTCCAAGGCCTTCCGCAAGGCTTGGAGGGCGTACCGGCACCGGCTTCCCGCGGTGTTCAAGGAAATCTGGAGGGCTTCCCCGATCTCCCTGAACGACAGGCCCATGTAGTACTTCATGCGGATCACCGTGCGCTGGGCCTCCGGCAGTTTCAAGAGCGCCCGTTCCAGGTGGAGGGGGTCCAGTGGATCCCATCCCTCCCCCTCGGCCCTTTCCGGCGCCGCCGGCTCCGATACTTCCTCCAAGGACAGGTGGTTCCTGCCCCGGGTCCGCCGCTTGAGCGCGTTCAACCAGACCGCCCGGCAGGCGTAAGCCGCCGGTTTCTCGATCTCCAGGGAACCCCGCTTCTCCCACAGCCCGGCCAGGGTTTCCTGCACCACGTCCTCCGCTTCCTCACGGCTTTGGAGAACCCGGTAGGCCAGTTTCAGCCAGAGTCCCCGGTTTTCCGAGACGAAAGCCTGGAAAGCCTCCTCTTGTTGAAAATCGTTCATGGCCTGGGTTGAAACCTCGCTCGTCCAGAAAGATCCATGCTCCGTCTTTTTTGTCTAGGACCTCCGTCATTTCGCGGGACCGGCATCGCTTGTGGTGGGCCCGGCGCAGTCGATTTTATAAGGCAAAAACGCTTTTTACAGCCGGGAAAACGGCAGTCCTTTCAGGCGTTACCGGCTTCCCCATGGAAACCTTTTTGCCTGATTTGCCGTCTAAATCACTGGTAGTTTGACACTACTTCTACATTTTAATTTTGTTGAGGAGGAAAGAATGAAAAAGGCTTTGGTTATGGCTTTGGCCTTGCTGTTCACCGTTTCAACGTCGAGCTTGGTTTTGGCTCAAAGCACGAGCACCCCGGCGAAAACGATGAAGAAGACCCACAAAAAGCACCACACGAAGAAGAAAAAGAGCACGGGAAGCTCGACTTCCAGTTCTTCTCCCGCCCCGGCCAACTAAGGTTGGGATTTTCAGGCCTGAACGCCTGAAGGAACGTCTTCAACGGTCCGGCTTAAACGCCGGGCCGTTTTTTTTGCGCCCGATGGCCCGTCTTGCGTTTCCTGAAATCCGCTCCGGCGGGACTGCCGTTTTACGATAGGGTAAAAACCCCCTGAAACCGTAACTTTTAGGGCCGGGAGGCGTCTAACCGGGAAGACCCGTTTCTTGGGACCGGGCCCTGCCCGGGGGTCGCTCCTTGCCGCTTGGGCAAACTTGTCCTTTTCGGTAAGGAAGATGGACGCAGCTTGGGACTGCGAAAAAAATTTTTGGAGGTCGTTCATGAACCGTTTGGTTTGGATGGTGGTTTCAGTTTTATCGGTCGGCTTGACGGGCCTGGCCTTGGCCCAGGATTCGAACAACGCCCCAGGCGGTGGCACAACGGCCGCCGCTCCGGCGGATAATTCCCCTTCCACCGGCGCCGCCGCGGCTTCGGGCATTCCGAAGTTCCCCGGAAGGGTGATCGGGATGCGCATCAAGAGGCAGTACGAGCGCATCAAGGAAGGCGTGAAGTCGCAGAAACTCACGGAGGATGAGGCCAAGGATTTGAGGGCCAAGGTGGACGCCGTCCGCGACCAGCTGAAGGCCGACTTCGAGCAGAACAAGCAGAATGGCGTCAAAAAAATCACGGATGACCAATACACCCAGTTGAAGCAATTGTTGGACGAGAACTCCAAGGCCATCCACGACGATAAGAACGACGGGGAGACCGACGCCAACGCCGGCTCCTCCGCAACCGCCCCTTCGGCGGCTCCCGCCGGCGACAGTTCCGCCGCGAGCATGTCCACGATGCCGATGGGCAATAGTTCTTCCTCCGGAAGCGCCACCGCCCCCGCAGGAGACAGTTCCTCAACCGGCGCGGCGGCCCCCGCCAGCACCGCTCCTTCGGCAGCCTCCACGAACCAATAACGTTCTTTAGGCCCCTTCCCAACCGGACGGCCTTAAAAGCCGCCCGGTTGTTTATTTTCCGGCTTTTTCCCTCACCTAAATTTCCCCCGGCCCCTGGCAAAAACCTTATAATTTTCTCTTGTTTCCGGTCCTTCCAGCGTTGACCTGGGCCGGGCTTCAGGGTTAAAACATGTCCCCGGTTTTTGGGAACGCCCCTTTAATTTTTGAAGGACGGTCGATCGGATGCGCCAAAACTTAAAAACAACGCCCTGGGCCCTGTTGGTCTTACTGGGCCTTTCCCCGCTCCTCAGCGGCTGCTTCATCAAGTCCATGGCGGTCAACTCCGTGGCGGACGGGCTTGCCGGCCAGGGCGACACCTGGGCCTCGGACAACGACCCGGAACTGGTCGGGGACGCGGTGCCCTTCAGCCTGAAATTCATGGAATCCATCCTGGCGGCCACTCCCCGCCACGTGGGCCTTTTGACCACCCTGGCCCGGTCCTTCACCGAATACAGCTACGCTTATGTCCAGTGCCCCGCCGAAACTATCCAGGACGAAAACTACGAAAAGTTCAAGGAAATGAAGCTGCGGGCCAAGAAGCTTTACGTGCGGGCCCGGGACTACGGCTTAAGGGGCCTGGACGTCCGGCACGGCCATTTTTCCACCCAGCTGGCGGCCGACACCCAGGGGGCCGTGGCCAAGGCCAACAAGGACGACGTCGAGCTGCTTTATTGGACCGGCGTGGCCTGGCTGGCGGCCATTTCGGCGGACAAGAACGACATGGATCTCCTGGCGGAGCGGTCCGAGGCCGAGGCGCTGGTTTACCGGGCCTACGCGCTTGACCCGGATTACGACGAAGGCTCCCTGCACGTCTTCCTTATTACTTATGAGGCCGGCCGGCCGGGCGGAAGCCTGGAAAAGGCCAAGGAGCACTTCAAGCGGGCCCTGGAGCTCAATCACGGGCAGGACGCCTCCACCTTCCTCAATTACGCCGAGGCGGTGGACGAGAAGGAGCAGAACCGCCAGGAGTTCGAGGACATGCTGGGCAAGGCCCTGGCCGTGGACCCGGACAAGAAACCGGCCTGGCGCCTGGAAAACCTGATCGCCCAGAAACGGGCCCAGTGGTTGATTTCCAAAGAGGATAGTTTGTTCGTGCAGTAAGGCGGTTCACGGCTGACAGTCGACAGTTCACAGTAAAATCTTTTAAGGCCAAGGAGAATGACCGTGTTTTCATCACTGAAAAAAATGATTCCAACGCTGGCCTTGGCGTTTTGGGCGGCCTCTACCGCCCTCTTCGCCCAGGAGGCGGCCGTCACCCTGAAGCTGGGCACCCTGGCCCCCGAGGGCACGGTTTGGGACAACATCATGCGGGACATGGGGGACCAATGGAAGGCCGCGGGCGTGAAGTTGGAGATCTATCCCGGCGGCGTTTTAGGCGACGAGCCGGACATCGTGACCAAGATGCGCATCGGCCAGATCCAGGTCGGGGTTTTGACCGTGGTGGGCCTGGCCCAGATCGACAAGGGCGTGCAGGCCCTTTCCGTGCCCATGATGTACAAGAGCTACGCCGAGAGCGACTACGTGCGCAAGAAAATGCAGCCCCTGTTGGAGAAGCGCCTCCTGGCCCAGGGCTTCAAGGTCCTCAACTGGGGCGAGGCGGGCTGGGTGCGGTTCTTCGGAAAGACCCCCATCCTCACGCCCGACGACTTGAAGAAAGCAAAATTCTTCGTCTGGGGCAACGACAAGGATACCCTGGATATTTGGCAATCCGCCGGCTTTTCCCCGATCCCCCTGGCCGCCACCGACATCCTGCCCAACCTGCAAACCGGGCTGATCAATTCCTTCGACACCACGCCCATCTCGGCCCTTTCCTTCCAATGGTTCGCCCTGGCGCCCAACATGACCACCCTCAAATGGGCTCCCCTGGTGGGGGCCACCATCATCACCACCAAGGCCTGGGACAGGATCCCCGAAGCCTCCCGGCCTGCGGTCCTGGAAGCCGCGGAAAAAGCCGGCGTTCGCTTTAGGGACGAGGTGAGGGCCGGCGAGGATAAAGCCATCGAATCCATGAAGAAGCTTGGATTGAAAACTTACGACACCACCCCCGAGCAGTACGACGAGTGGGAAAAGCTCTTTACCAGCGTCTACCCCCAGATCTCCGGCACGGTGGTTCCCGAGGACATGATGGACATGGCCATCAAGTACCGCGACGAGTACCGCGCCCTTCATAAGGAAGCCGCCCCGCAATGAAAAAAAGTTTTTAATGCCTTCTAAACGCCCTCAAAGAAAAAAACCGGCTTCGAAGAAGGCCGGCGGCAAAAAACATTCCTCCGACCTGAAAGCCTCCTTGCCCCCGGTTGCCCCCCAACCGGCGCCCGAAACGGTGAGTCCTGTCGAATCCGGGACGGTGAGCCACGTCGAATCCACCGAACCGGCCCCGGCCGTGGAGGGCCATCCGGGCGGGGCGCCCGCCCAGCCCGCCTTCTGGCATGCGCCCGAAAACCTCCTTTTAACCTTCTTCTTCGCCGTGATGATGGTCTTGCCGCTTTTGGACATCCTGGCACGGAAACTCCACGCCCTCTTTAACTGGTTCCCGCCCATCCTGGTCCCAGGATCGCTCAACCTGGTCCAGCACGCCGTCCTGGCCATCATGATGTTCGGCGGCGCCATCGCGGCGCGCGAGGGCAAACTGCTGCAGCTGGCCACCACCGCCGCCATGATCCCCGACCGCTTCAAGGCCGCGGCCCATATCGCCACCGCCGGCCTGGGCGCCGCCATCACCCTTTACCTGGTCAAGGCCGGGTGGAACTTCATGTTGATCGAGAAGGAGGTGAACTCCAACATCGCCCTGGGGATTCCCGAATGGGTCTTCCTCTTGTTCATGCCATTGGGCTTCTCCTTCATCCTGCTCCGGATGATCTGGCGCTCCTCGGAGAAATGGCATGAGCGGCTCATCACGCTTTTGGTCGCGGGCTGGCTGGCCTACCTGGCACCCATGATCCACAACCCCTCGGAGACCTTCATTTATTGTTGTTTCGGCCTTTTGATGGTGGCGGTGGTTTTCGGCATGCCGGTCTTCCTGGTCCTGGGCGGCGCGGCCCTGATCTTCTTGTGGAACTCGGACACGCCCATTGATTCCATCCCGGCCGAGACCTACCGCATGGTGGTCTCCCCCACCATTCCCACCATCCCCCTCTTCACCCTGACCGGTTATTTCTTGGCCGAGGGCGGCGCCTCCCAGAGGCTTTTGCGGGTCTTCGAGGCCTTCTTCGGCTCCCTCAGGGGCGGCCCGGCCATCGTGACGGCCTGCGTCTGCGCCTTTTTCACGGCCTTTACCGGCGGCTCGGGGGTCACCATCCTGGCCTTGGGTGGGCTCCTGATGCCCATCCTGCTGGCTGAAAAATACAAAGAGCGGGACGCCCTGGGGCTTTTGACCTCGGCCGGGTCGCTGGGCATGCTCTTCCCCCCCAGCCTGCCGGTCATCCTTTACGGCGTGGTGGCGGGCACCTCGATCAAGGACCTCTTCTTGGGCGGCTTCTTCCCCGGCATGATCCTGCTT
>JASHQZ010000351.1 GCA_030038835.1 candidate division FCPU426 bacterium | reverse complement strand
GTCGGCCATTTCGACGAGTTCCGGGGGCGCGTCCCGGTCCGTGACCACCACCGTCAGGTCCTTGGGTCGGTTTTGAAGCGTGGAAAGGATCTCAGGGAGTTGCAGGAAATGGTGGTGCACGGTATAGGTCAGTTCATCCAACAGGATGAGGAAATATTCGCCGGAGGTGATAAACCCCTTGGCCTTTTCCCAGGCCGCCTCGGCCGCCTTCTTGTCGATGGCCAGGTCCTGGCTTTCCCAAGTGAAGCCCTCGCCCATGGCGGAAAAGGAAAGCCGGGACTGGGTGGCTGCGAACTTACGGTCCCCCGTGATCCACTTGCCCTTGATGAACTGGATCACGGCCACCTTCTTGTTCCACCCCAGGGCGCGGTACACCATGCCCAAAGCCGCGGTGGTCTTGCCCTTGCCCTCGCCGGTATAAACGATAAGCAATCCTTTTTCCTTGGCTTGCTTGGCGATTCCGGATTCCTTCACGGCTTTTTTCCCCATTGATCCACGTAAATCAGGTCTGTAAAGGGCACCTGGGGCAGCCAGCCCGTGGTCTTGAGCTCCGGTTCGGGCGCGAAGGTCTCGGTATAACCCGCGCAGAGGTAGGCGATGGGCACCACGCCCTCGGGCAAACCCATCAGGGCCGAAAGTTCATCGGGCTGGATGATGCTCACCCAGCCCACGCCCACCCCCTCACAGCGCGCGGCCAGCCAGAGGTTCTGCACCGCGCAAACCGCGCTGTAAAGGTCCATGTCCGGCTGGCAGGTTCGGCCCAAAACAACCGGGCCGAAACGGTTGCGGTCGCAGGTGACGCAGATATTGAGGGCCGAATCCAGGATGCCCTCCAGTTTCAGGGAAGCGTATTTCTCCCCGCGCCCGCCCTCGAACATCCTTTGGGCTTCCTCGTTGGCCCGGCGGAAGGCGCCGTGGACCTTGCGGCGAACTTCCAAGTCCTTCACCAGGATGAAATTCCAAGGCTGGCTGTAGCCCACCGAGGGCGCCTGCATGGCGGCGGTGAGGATGCGCCCCAATACGGGTTCGGGCAGGGGATCGGACTTGAAGCGCCGCACGTCCCGCCGTTCGCGGATGACGCGGTAGACCGCCTCGCGTTCCTGTTCGTTAAAGCCGTTGTTCATGCCAATCTCCCCGACAATAAAAACCGATTTTTCAGCCATTAAACCGCCAAATAGGTCCGGCGGCGGAACAAAAGCCACAACAAAACCGGAACGCCCAGCAAGGCGGTCAAGACCCCCACCGGAACCTCGGTGGGGCCGAAAAAAGACCGGGCTGCGGTGTCGCAAACCATCAGAAAGGCCCCGCCCCCCAAGGCGCCGCAGGGCAAAAGAAAGCGGTGGTCGTTGCCGATCCAAAGCCGGTAGATATGGGGGATGATGAGGCCCACAAAGGCGATGGGGCCGGTGAGGGCCACCACCGCGCTGGTCATCAGCGACGCCACCAGTAGGGAAGCCACGATGACCCGGGTCGTGGGGACACCCTTCACCTGGGCCAGTTCCTCCCCGGCGGAAAGCAGGTTGAGTTCCCGCGCCAGGGCCAGGAGCGCCAGGAAACCCGCCCCAATGCCCGCCGAAAGCCTGGCCACCGAGGCCCACTCGATCACGTCCAGGCTGCCGATCATCCAATGGATCATGGCATAGGCCTGGGTGAAATCCGCAACGTAATAGGCCAACAACACCAAGGCGTTGAAGAAATAGTTGATGGCCACCCCGGCCAAGAGCAGGGTCAGGGCCGAATAGGACCGAAGCAGGGAAGCCAGGGAATAAACCAGGAAGAGGGAAAGCAGGGCGCCCAGGAAGGCGAAGAGGGTGACGAGCGAATAGCCATGGGAAAGGGCGGTCCATCCCAAAAGAATGGCCGCCACCGCACCAAAGGAACTGCCGCCCGCCACCCCCAAGGTGAAGGGGCAGGCCAGGGGGTTTCGCAGGACCGCTTGGAACACCAGCCCGGCACAGGCCATGGCGGCGCCGCCCAGGGCGGCCAGCAGGTTGCGGGGAAGCCTTACCACGAAGAAGATCTGGGCGTCCTGGTTGTCGGGGGAGGGTGGCCAGGTTTGGAATACCTTGGCCCAGGAAACCGTGGTGGGGCCCACCAAGGGACAGGCCACCAGTGCCAGGCCGAAAAGGAGGAAGGTGAGGAGGAGGATAAAGGTTTTGGCGCCGGCCGTCCGGTTCATGGAACCCCCCATTTCTTCTTGGGAATGAAATAGGGGAATCCACTCGGATGCCGGATCTGGTCCATTTCCACGTCCAGTACGGCCCGGATGTTCCTGGGCGTGAGTACCTTCCGGGGTGCGCCTTGGGCGAAAACCTTCCCGCCCTTCATTAAAATAAGCCGGTCGAGGAACCTCCCGGCCAGGTTCAATTCGTGGGTGGCCACCACCACGGTCAAACCTTCCTCCCGGTGGAGCTTTTGGACGATTTCAAAAAGGAGAATCTGGTGGGAAAGGTCCAGCGAGAGCGTGGGTTCGTCGAGCAGCAGCACCTGGGGCGTCTGGGCCAGGGCCGAGGCCAGGAGGACCCGCTGGCGCTCCCCGCCTGAAAGCTCGTTATAGGAGCGGTCCTTGAAATCCAAGGCGTCGCAGAGGGAGAGGGCCCTCTCGCAAATCTC
>JASHQZ010000038.1 GCA_030038835.1 candidate division FCPU426 bacterium | reverse complement strand
GCTTCCCGCCGGATTTCCTCCATCACTTTCAAGGCCATGGGTTGGTAGCACTCATAAAAGAGGGAAGTAACTGTTTTACCGTGGCTGTGGTCGCGCACCCGGCCCTCGAAAACACAAACCCCGCCCATGGATTCGGAACCTTTCAATAACTCCCGATGGAGGGCTTCGGCCGGAATGGGCTGGTCGGTGAGTCGGACCATTTCACCCTCCCGCCACGGGTGGAATCAACGCCACTTCATCACCATCTTTTAAGGGAGTGCCGCCCGGGACATAGGTTTGGTTGACGGCGAAGGCCAGGGAGGACCAAAGGGATTTCTCAATGCCCAGATGTTCTTGGAGGCCGGAGACGGGGCAAGAGGGCGGCAATTCAATCACGGCTTCGTTCTTCCCGAGTTTTTCCCGTATGACCGCGAAGAAAAGAACCCGCACCCTCACGACATCCGTCCTTGGGTCAGGGGATGGACTTCCAGGACTTCACCTTTCCTTAATCTTCCTTTGCCAGGAGGCACAACGGCCAGACTGTCGCCCTCCGCCAGGGATTGGAGAATGTGGGAGCCTTGGCCCTTCAGGAGAACCACCTGGGGGTCGGCCCTGTCTTTGAGCCGGGCTTTCAGGAAAAGGGTCTTGAAGCTCCGGTTGGGCCCTTCGGAAACCAGCTTGGCGGTTTGGCGGACGCGACCGGAAGAAAGCCCCTGGAGGGCCCGAAGGCAGGGGACCACGTACTCATAAAAATTGACCCAGGCCGAGGCTGGATTTCCAGGCAGGCCGAAGACCAGGGTTTTTCCACGCTTCCCAAAGTAAAGTGGAAAGCCCGGCTTTTGGGCTACCCGCCAGAAGACTTGTTGGACGCCAAGGGATTTCAGGATGGGTTTTGAAAAATCCGAATCACCGACGGAAACGCCGCCAACCAAGAGTACTAGATCGCAGCCAGCCAGAGCCTTTTGGACCTGGGTTTTAAGGCGGTTAGGATGATCTGGCACACATGCGCTAAAGGCTGGTTCCAGTCCTTGTTCCATCAAAGCGGTTTCCAGCATCCATTGGTTGCTGTTGTAGATTTGGCCCGGTTTGAGCTTGCGCCCGGGTTGAACCAGTTCGTTTCCCGTGACCAGAAGGGCGATTCGGGGCGCAGGGATGACCCAGGCCTTTTCGATTCCCAAGCTCGCCAGGAAACCGATGGCCCGGGAATGCAGCATAGAACCGGCTTTCAAGGCCAAGTTCCCCTTCCGGATGCTTTCGCCCCGGTACCGGATGTTCCGGCTTTTTACCAACGGTTGGTGAAATTCGGCCCTTCCATCCTTCTCAACCACCAGTTCCCTTTCCAAAACCGCGTCCGCCCCCGGCGGGATGACGCCGCCGGTCATGACTTTGAAACATTCGCCGGTTTTTAGGCGGATTTTCAGAAAGTCGCCCGCGTGCTGGACGCCCCGGACCTTTAAGGTGACAGGCTTGGCCTTGGAAGCGCCGCGAAGATCGGAAGTCTTAAGGGCATAGCCATCCATCGCGGAAACATCGTAAAGGGGATAGTCGGAAGGGGAGCGAGGGGGCCTGGCCAAAATATGGCCCAAGGCCAGGGGAAGTGGAGTCAGCCTGGGCGGAAGGGCATTGGAATGCCTCTGGATGAGACGGCGGGCTTGTTCGACGGAAATCATAAGAACCTCAGACTAGGCCTAAAAAACCTAAGGGTGCACCAGCGTTTGTTTTCAGGAATGGGGTTTCGAATAGGGTTGGACCGTTTTTAAGCCGGGAACAGCCTTAAAGTGCTTTTGGTTGAAAGTGTGCAAGGGAAGGTTCAGCTCCAGGGCGCAATGCCCGATGAGGGCGTCGAAAATGGAAAGCCGGTGACTTAACCTGCCTTTGGCGAAGGCCGCTAATGCCGCGTCACAAGCCTCCTCGCCGGGCCAGAAGATTTGTACTCCCGACAGGTTCCGCAATAACTGGTCCGCCTCCCTGGAATTTTCGCATCCATCCAGCAGTTCCATCGCGACGAAGCCGGGAATGCCAATCTCCTGGTCACCCAACGATTGTAACCAAAGCAGGGCCGGGGAATAGCCCCGAAGGACGTCGATCAAGATATCCGTGTCCAGCAAAAGCATGGGACGGTCTTAACCGCGCTTTTGGGCCCGCGTCCGCAGGCGACGCGCGAAAGCGGCGGAACCACCCGGCATTTTCTTGTTCCTCCAAACCCCCACCAAACCAGAGGAAAGCAAACGCCGAACCGTTAAGGCCGATTCTCCATGCCCCGCCGGGCTTTCGGCCGCTTCGGGGGTGGATTCCAATTGTTTCCGGGCGGCGGTCACGATGAGGTTGGAGAGGGTCCGGTGGTCCGCCTCGGCCCGGTCGCGGAACAACTGATAGGCATCCTCGCTTAGGCGCAGGGTGACGGTTTTGGACATGGCATATTCTCCCGTATTCTTCTATATTCAAAAGTATTCTACTTTGGTGAGCCGCGCGCCGCAAGAGCCCGGGCAGGGGAAATAGGCTTACTCCTGTATTCAAACCTTTAAAAATGAAAAAAGGGTCCAAAGACCCGCTTTTCAGTGCCGCGGGCGGTTGTTGATTACCTCGAACGCGTGAACTAAGCCGGGGAAGATGGCCGAAAGCCATTCCTCCACCGCCTTGGGGGAGCCCGGCAGGGTGACGATGAGGCTTTTGCCCCGCTGGCCCGCGATGCCCCGGGAGAGCATGGCATAGGGTGTCCGCTTTTGGCCGTAGGCGCGGGCGGCCTCGGCGATGCCGGGGATTTCCCGGTCGATGATTTCCCGGGCGACTTCCACCGTGATATCCCTTGGAGACAGCCCGGTTCCCCCCGTGGTAAGGATCAAATCCGTTCCTTTGCCGCAGAGGTTTCCCAAGAGTGAAGCCAGCCGGATTTTTTCGTCCGGGACCAAATGATAGGAAGGCTTTTTGACGCCAAGGGATTTCAAACGGTCCACGATCTTTAACCCCGATGCGTCCTTATAAACGCCTTTGGAGGCCCGATCCGAAACCACCACCACCGCCGCCTTGAATTTCGGTGGAAAGCGGAAGGAACGGCCGGATTTGCCCCCGGTTTTCTCCAAAAGCTTGATGCCGGTGATCTCCAGCTTCTTATCAATAGGCTTTAGCATGTCATAAACCGTCAGGGCCGCGACAGTCACGGCGGTCAGGGCTTCCATCTCAGCGCCGGTCTTGGCGGTCAGTGCCACGCGGGACTCGATTCGGATTTGGCCCTTGCCGGTGGTTAATTGGACGTCCACGGCCTCAAGGGTCAAGGGGTGGCAATCCGGCAGGAGCGCCGGGGTTTGCTTGGCGGCCATCATGCCGGCCGTGCGGGCGACGATAAGGACATCTTTCTTGGGAAGGTCGTTATGCCTCAGGCGCCGCAGGGTCGCTGGGGCGGCCTTGACCAGGGCCTGGGCCCGGGCCGTGCGCCGGGTTTCGGTTTTGTGTTCAACGGATATCATG
>JASHQZ010000350.1 GCA_030038835.1 candidate division FCPU426 bacterium | reverse complement strand
ATCTTCACTACGGCGTTCCGGAAGGTGTTGGATAAGCCCTATCCCACCGGCATCCCCGGGGGGATTTGTTCGCTGGAGTTGATGGACGATTGGGGACATCCCCTGGCTAACGGGCTTTATTACGTGGTCATCGACCGGCCGAGGGAAAATTCATCGACAAGCTGCTGGTGCTTCGCTAATCGATTCCCGCTTTTCATCGGATTTACTTACTTTGCCCTGATTTTAGAGGTTGTTTTAAGAGCAAAAAATGTCGAATTTTTGGGGTAAAATTGGTTTCATACATCTTGAAGCTAAGAAGACCCTAAATATGAAAATTACCCTATTACCCTTAATCTTTGTTGCTTTTTTCGGCCTGGACCCCGCTTTTGCCACAAACACACCCAATCCAACGGACACTCCAACCTACACTCCCACTAACACACCTACTCCCACGGGAACTTGGTACACCGCTACACCAACTGATTCTCCGACCTATACCGCTACGCCGACCATTACCATGACCCCGACGTTCACCGGCACCTTCACGGTTACCGATACCCCGCCCAACAGTTCGACGCCCACGGATACGGCGACCCTCACCGTGACTTCGACAACGACCTCTACCGGGGCTCCAACGAACACATTCACAAATACCTATACGGCAACCGACAGTTCCACAGCCACGCCGACGGGAACGGTCACTGTCACCCCCACGGGAACGTGGTACACTTCAACGTCGACGCCTACGCCTCCCAATACACCGACTTCCACTCCTACCAGTACACCCCACAACACCCCCACAAACACGGCCACCAACAGCCCCACGACTTCCCTAGACCCGACACCGGCCATCGATCCGACGGTTACCAATACTCCGTCTTCAACGGCTACCTTTACGGCCACCAGCAGCCCCACCACGGCTATTGACCCCACGCCCACGACCGACCCGGGGATGGCCACGAACACGCCTTCCGCCACCAACACTTCCACCGCCACCAATAGCCCCACCACGGCTATTGACCCCACGCCCACGACCGACCCGGGGACGGCCACGAACACGCCTTCCTCCACCAATACTTCCACCGCCACCAATAGCCCCACGCCGGCTGGGTCCACCGCCACGCCCACCAGTAGTTTCACCTCCAGCTCCACGCCGACAGGCACCTGGTTTACTTCCACCCCCACCAATACTCCAACCAACACCCCCACTTGGACCCCGACAAGTACGCCTACCGGTGGAACAGCGGTGGTGACTTCAACCCCAAGCTTCACACCTTCCAGTACGCCGACGGGGAGCATCACGGGAACTCCGACTCCGTCTTCCAGCCCCACTTGGACTCCCACGAACACGACCACCAACAGTCCAACCTCCGAGATCGACCCCACGCCCACGACCGACCCGGGGACGGCCACGAACACGCCTTCCTCCACCAATACTTCCACCGCCACCAACAGCCCCACGCCGGCTGGGCCCACCGCCACGCCCACCAGCAGTTTCACCCCCAGCTCCACGCCGACAGGCACCTGGTTTACTTCCACCCCCACCAATACTCCAACCAACACCCCCACCTGGACCCCGACAAGTACGCCTACCGGTGGAACAGCGGTGGTGACTTCAACCCCAAGCTTCACGCCTTCCAGTACGCCGACGGGAAGCATCACGGGAACCCCGACTCCGTCTTCCACCCCCACTTGGACTCCCACCCCGACGTACACGCCCTCTTTAAGCCCAACCCCCAGCGGGCCGACTTCTACCGATACCCCTTGTTCGGGCTGTTCACCCACTCCTACTTCCGTTGTGGGAACACCCATTGCGACGGCAACTCAAGTGATCTCCCCCGCTCAAGCGGTCACTGTTAGCCTGCCGGGGGGAGGATCCATTTCCATGCCAGCGGGCACTTTTACCGAGCCTGTGACCATGGCCGTCTCCGAATACGCCCTTTCCAGTGCCCCGACGACCCAAGGCGTGGTTTCGGCCTCTTTCCTGGCCAATGCCTATCTGATCAATACGCAAGGACAGGAACCCCAGTCCGGGATCAGCGTGACCATCACCCTGCCCTATAACCCGGCCTTGGCGCCCTCCAACCCCACTACCGCCAATATGGCCCTTTCCTATTACAACGGGAGCCAGTGGGTGGTCCTCACGCCTATAGCGGTCAACACAACAAACGACACGGTCACAGTGGTCACGAACCATTTCTCGTGGTGGGCCGTGGTGTTGAGGCAGAATACCCCCACTCCAGCTCCGGCCTCGCCGGCAGGGAATGACTTCCAGCTCTACCCCAACCCGGCTAGGGGGACCCAAGTGAACATTTACGTGCCGGGACAGGGCGGGCCGGGGAACCTGAAGGTCGAAATCTTCACCATCGGTTTCCGGAGGGCGCAGGAAGCGACTATTTCCAACGTGGTGCCAGGGGCCTCCATCGACTTGGAGCTGCGGGACAAAGCCGGGGTGACACTCTCCAACGGGCTTTATTACGTCGTGGTGACCACGCCCGAAGGCGAACGGTTCATCCTCAAGCTGCTGGTGCTCCACTGATCCTTAATTTATTGCGGAAAGGATTCAAAGGAATCAGGGCAACATCCACCTCTTTAATGGTTCAATGGAGGGTCGGCAGGAGCTAAGGCCTAACTCCAGCCTTGGCGCCGATTAATCGCTAAACCACTGATCCTTTCCTGAGAGGCTGAAACATTTTATTTCCCTTTTAAAAAAAGTTTCGACATTCCTGATGTTCGATTACCAAAATTTGCTCAGGTTTTTCTTGCCTGCGTTTTAAAAACGGGCAAAAATTGTTTAAAGGTTTTTTGATTTCTGTCCTGCCGTCCCACAATTTGAACCTGGAACCAGCCTTCCTGCTTCGCCGGAAGGTTTTGAAGCGCGGATGGTCCGCGCTTTTTTAATCTTTAGCAGTTAAACCGTTTTCAACCATGAAAGCGCTTTTGCGATGTCGAAGAGGCGGTGCCTGCAAGCACCGGTGAAGTCTTTGAAAAAGGCATTGAAAACATTTTCAGTTCTCGTCGGGGCCTTGGCCTTGGGCGCGGCTGCTCGGGGTTGGGCCAACGTCCCCGGCGGCGGCACCGGTACCGGAGCCGATGTCACGGTGACCACCAACGGCACCAACGTCACGCTGGACAACGGCATCGTCTCCTTTGTCATCGACACGACCGATGGGGATATCACGAGTTTCATCTACAACGGTGTAGACCTTTTGACCGGAGGCGATGACGGGGCCGGGGGATCTTTTTACTTCGACAACTCCGGCGGGCCCGTCCTGACGAACCCGGTTTACACACTGACCGTGAACCCCGCGAACAACGGCGGCAACCAGGCGGAAGTGTGGCTCCAATCGACGGAAAGCCCCATGGACATGGCCGTCTATTACGACCTGTTGCGCGGACAACAGGGTATCTACGATACGGTGGTCTTCACCCACGAGGCCAGCTACCCCGACTATCCGGGCGCGGAGCTTCGTTCCAACATGTACGTGGGCTCCATTTTCGACTGGTTGGTCGTGGATCCCTACCGGTTCCGCCAGATGGCGTCGCCGAGCGACTCGGTTACGACCGTGCCGGGCGCGCCGCCGGAAGTGATGCAGTTTACCAGCGGAATTTATGACGGATTCACGAACTGCAAGTATTCCTACAGCGATCCCCTGGGAGAGCTCAACACCTGGGGATGGGCCTCCTCGACCACCAATTACGGCATCTGGCAGACCGTCCCCAGCCATGAATTCTATGACGGAGGGCCGTTGCACCGGGAACTCACGGAGCACCTCGGCAATACCCTCTTGAACATGTTCGGGGGCGACCATTACGGCTTCGGATCCACCCAGGACCAGCCGGCGGGAACCTTCTCCACCAAAACTTTCGGCCCGGCCTTCATCTACGCCAACATGTACGGCGGCGCCTCCACCGACCCGGTTTCCCTCAAGGCCCAGGTCCTTTGGGCGGACGCCCAGGCCCAGGCCGCCGCTGAACAGGGCGCCTGGCCCTACGCCTGGTTCAATCCCCAACCGGTGGCCGGAGCGGCCAGCAGCATTGTCTATACCCCGGCGTCCGGCCGCGCCACGGTGAGCGGCACGCTTGCCATCAATGACCCCTATAACCCTGGCATCTCGCCGGTCAGCATCTGGGTCGGATTGGCCCCACTCGACGGCGGGGTGGATTTCCAGCAGCAATACCTGACCTACCAGTTCTGGGTCCAGACCGGGTCGGGCGGGACCTTCACCCTCCCCAACGTACTGCCGGGCACCTACAACCTTTGGGCCTTCGGCCCGGGAGTAGTAGGCACCTACGAGGACGCGAACATCACCGTGACCGCGGGCCAGACCCTGAACCTGGGCACGCTGACCTGGAACCCCCTGCGCCTGGGGCCCACGGTGTGGGATATCGGAGTTCCCGACCGGGATTCGAATGAATTCAACGGCGGGAACCATGACGTGACGCCTTTTACCGGCGTTCTTCCGCCCTACGCGGGTGGACCACCTTACGACGTTCCGGCGACTTGGGGGGCCTTCATGGCCTATCCGACCCTTTACCCCAACGGGGTGAGCTACGTGGTGGGGACCAGCAACTACGCCTCGGACTGGAACTATTGCCAGCCGGCCACCGCCATCGTCAGCGCGGGCGTTACGACTTACGGTGGATCGAGTTCCACCATTTATTTCAACATGCCCTCGGCGCCCTCGGCGGCCCAAACCGGCCGGCTTTACATCGCCTTCGCCTCGGTCTTCGACGCGGCCTGCATCCTCACGATCAACGGGACCATCCAAACCGCCTCGGTCATGGGCTCCACGGACGGCCAATACGCCGCCATCACCAACCCCACCACCGGATTCTACCCGCCCAACTATGGGTTCGCCTGCATGGTGCGCCTGGGTTCGCAGGGCGCCTGGGGCGACGCCTACCTGGACTTTCCCGGCAACGACCTGAAGGCGGGCCCGAACACCATCATCATCGGCATGCGGCCCACGGGCACGGCCGCCAACGGCGACGGCTTCGAGTACGATTATGTCCGCCTGGAATTGACGGGCTACGTCACGCCCACCCCCACGCCGGGAACGGCGGCCACCAGCACGTCCACGCCCACGGTTACCATAACCAACAGCCCCACGAACACCTCCACCTCCACGGCCACAGCCTCGGCTACGTCCACGCCCTCCAATACCGCCTCCTCCACTTCCACCGCCACGGCTTCGAATACACCAACTTCCACTTCCACGCTCACGCCGACTCCCTCGGCTTCGGCGACGCCTACATTCACGGTTACGGCGTCCTCCACCGCTACGCCCTCACTTACCCCGACCCGGACGGCCAGCGACACCCCAACCCTGAGCCCGACGGCCAGTCCCACGGCTTCCCTGACCTTGACGTCCACCCGCACGCCCAGTTCCAGCGCCACGGCAACACCGACAGCTTCGACTACGTCTTCGCCAAGTCCAACGGCTTCCACGACGTCCAGCTCCACGGCGCCCGCCACTTCCACCGCGAGCCCAA
>JASHQZ010000349.1 GCA_030038835.1 candidate division FCPU426 bacterium | reverse complement strand
TGGGATGCTAACTGTGGACGCCATCCTCTTTATCAACGGGAGAGAAATGAATCCCTGGCCTTATTTCCTGATCTTTTCTGCTTCTAATGCCCTGCTTTCTTATTCGAATATTTCCTGGGAATCCAAAGGCTGGGTCTTTGTCTTGGGCATTCTGGTGCCTTGGACGTTGTTTCTGCGAAGCCTATTCGAGAAACCCGCCGATCTTTCCCATGCGCTCAAGGAGGAACTTTTCCGGCTGGACCGTTTTGTCCCTTTTATTAGCATTATTTCCTTTTTCTTGGCCGTTTTCCTTCGGTTTTACAAACTCACTTCCTTCTATTTCTGGCCAGGCGGGGACGAAGGCCAGCTCGGATTTTTAGCCATCGACTTGGCCCAAAAATGGACCTGGCAGTTTTTTTATACGGTGGGTGAACACCCCCCCCTGATCCTTTGGCTGCTTCGGCCTTTCTTCCAGTCTGTCCAAAACTCCCTTTTTGGCCTTTTGTTCCTCCCCGCCCTCCTGTCCATCCTGGCAGTTCCCCTCGCGTACTTTGCCGCCCGTTGTTTTTTCCCCAAATTCTTTTCCATCCTTTGCGTAGGCCTGATGGCCTTCAGCTTTTGGCCCCTTCGTTCAGGCCGGTTTTGCCACAATGGAATCCTTATCCCTTTTTGGGAACTTTTAAGCTTCACCCTCTTGGGCTTGGCCATGAACGATAAAAAAGGCCTGGCGAAAAAGATATTCCTGGGCTTTTTGGGTCTTTGGGTGGGCCTGGGAACCCTCACCTTCCCTTCTTGGGAATCCGTCCTCTTCCTGATAGCGGCAACAGCTTGGCTCTGGATTTTTCGGAATCCCTCCAAGGGATATTGGCTGTATTTTTTTGTGCCGCTCCTATTGGGCCTTTCGCCCTTTTTGGCGGCTTTGATCATCTATCGGGGCGACTTCGGCCATCACCTCCTGAACGTTTCCCCGGCCAGCGGCCAGTTTTCACCAGTTCATTCCTTTCTCACTTCCCTTTCCTACATCACTTGCATTTTTTGGGGGCCCTTTCCGCTGAGCGAAAGATATGGCCCTGTTTGGGGAGGAACGCTGAACCCCCTTTTCGCTTCGTGTTTTTTCTTGGGCCTTGCTAACCTGCTAAGGGCTTTTCGGGAAGGGATCTACCAATGGGTCCTGTCGGCCCTTTTCCTTTTTCTTTTACCGGGCCTGCTATCGGCAGATGAGGTGGAGTTTTTCCGGATCATCCAGGTAATGCCCATCGTTCTATTGATAGTAGCTTGTGGTATCCAAGCGCTTTTGCTTCGAACGAAGGCCGGTTGGAGGCTGCAGGCGCTGGGACTCTTACTAATAGTGGGATTCGGCTTGGATATCGCTCAGTTATGGAAACCCCGATTGGATTTATCGGCCCCCTTCCCGTTTACGGTCAAAAAGGAGATACCCGACGAAAATTTTAGGGCGTTCCAGGTATTGGAGGATGCCCAAAAGCAAGAGGGACCGGGTTTGGTTTTCACCGACTTCCTGCCGCTATCCCACGGCCACACTCTTTATGTGGCGGTTTACCCCTTTAATGCCGCTTCGAACCCAGGCTTGAACCCGGAAAACGCCAAATGGGCTGCCATCCTGACCCATTGGGAATATGAGCCTTTCCTTTTGAAGCGGTTCCCCGGGTCCAAATGGACGCCCGTGGGAAAGGGCCTGAACCAGGTGGAAGGGATGACGCTCGGCATTGTCCCCCTGACGAACCAAAACCGGCCCCTCTTTCAAAAATGGCTGAAGGCGGCGTCTTTTTTCCACAGCCTTCAACGCCGGGCCGACGGCATGTTCAACAACAGGGCGCGGTACCAGAAAATACTGGAAGATCTGCCCACGGGTTACGAATGGGTGACGGGTGATCCCTTCTTGGAGTCGGTTTATGGGGAATGGGTAGCCCAATACTATTTCGGGCCAACCCAAGAGGGTAACGTGGCCGCGCTGGAAAGGGCCATTCGGTTTGGTTATCCGACCGCCCATCTTTACCGGGAGCTGGGAAATTTCTACTTCCTTGCCAACCAGACGGAAAAGGCTAAGCAGGCCTACCAAACCGCGGACAAACTGGATATCCCCTGAATCTCCTTTGGAGTAAGCGGCCGATCCTGAGTCTTTTTCCAGCCGCATTAAAGGGTCTTGGAAGGCGGGACTCCAAAACAAGGGCGGATTTTCTGGTTCAAGGGGAGTTCAAACCATCGGTAAGAAACTTAGGCCAGGGCCCATACCCTTACCATGCAAATAGTGAAAATTCATCTGACAATAATGGCGGCTTTTCCTAGCGGGTTTCCATTCCACTTCCCTGATGGCTCTTTCGGCTTCCACCTTATCCACCCCAGGCAATGTAAGGTTGTCTAAAGCATGACCCGAAAATTAGATGGGCTTCAACCCAACTTCCATTAAGCTCTTTCCCGTTTCTGCATTAATCAGTAAAAGGAGCCCTTATATGACCCGCAGGAAGTTTATCCGTCAATTGAAGCAGGTATTTGAGTCATCCCAAGAGGCCGTCATCCGCTACCTCACCCAGGAAATCAAGTTTCTTTTAGACCATCTAGCCAATCGGCCCAAGCCCACCGAAAGCGAAAAGGCCACCCTCGCCCGCGCCGCCAAAGCCGTGGACCCTCTCTACTTGGAGAAAGCCTTCAACCTTTTCACTCCCGCCACCCTTTACCGTTGGTACCGGGAGTTGGTCAGGAAAAAATGGGATTATTCCGATCGCATGGCCCATAAGGGAAGGCCTAGGGTTTCAAAGGAATTGGAAGAACTCGCGGTAAAACTGGCTTTGGAGAATCCCAATGACGGTTATCCAGGCATTGCCAACAGGCTGAGGCTATTGGGTTTTGAAACCAACCCTGAGACAGTCCAAAACATCCTGAAAAGGAACGGTATCCCTCCTTCTCCCGAGCGATCCAACAATCTTTCTTGGAAAGAATTCCTGGACATCCACTGGGATGTTCTGGCCGCCACGGACTTCCTCACCTGGGAAGTTCTCACGCCTTTCGGCCCAGTGACCTATTACATCCTTTTCTTCATCCGCCACCTGGACCGGAAGGTTCATATAGCGGGCCTTAGCACTAACCCAAATGAATTTTGGATGCGTCAAATAGCCAGGAATTTAACCGGCTTCGAAGCGGCCTTTCTCGAATCGGGCGCCCTTCTTTTACATGACCGGGACGGCAAGTA
>JASHQZ010000348.1 GCA_030038835.1 candidate division FCPU426 bacterium | reverse complement strand
CCGACCTGGCGAAAACGGGCCTGAGATCCAAGGGTTTCGACTTGGTCCTCATGTCCGAGGTCCTGGAGCACGTCTTCGACCACCGGAAGGTCCTGGCCGAAGTCCGCCGCATCCTCAAGGACGAAGGAACTTTCCTCATCACCGTGCCCTATGATTTTTTCCTGGGCCCCTTCTTCATCCTTTTCAACCTCAACTGCCTTTACATGGGTTATGTGAGGGGCAGCGAATACCACAGGTACCGGTGCGGACATATCCACCATTTCACCCGGAACCGCCTGCGGAAAACCCTGGTGGAGAACGGATTTTTCCTGGAAAAAGTCTTCGTCGTCAACGGACTGCTGCTTTACGCCTCGGCCCGGAAAAAAGCGGAGTCTTGACCTGCCTCAAAGCCGGCCCTTGCCGGTTCGGCGGTGTTTGAGCCAGACCCAATGACTGGAACACCAATGATCCAACTTTTCCCGGAAAAGGAACCCGCAGGCCAGGGCCAGCCAGAAGAAGAGCGAATAAAAGAAGGTGACAGTGATGATAGGCGGGTAGTAGGACATCTTCACCTGGTGGGAGCCTGCGCTTAGAAGGGGAACGGCCCGGAAGGCGCCGTCCGCCAGGTAAATGGGCGCTTCCTTTCCGTCCACCCAGGCCTTCCAGCCCGGGTAAAAGGAATCGGACAAGAAAAGGAAACAAGGACGGTCGTTGGCGGCTTCGATGTCCACGTCATTGTAATCGTACCGGGTGATCCTCCCTTCCCCCAACCAGCCTTTCGGGCCCTCCGGATTCTCGGAAGGTTCCCGCGTTAAGACCACTTCCTGGCGGGGGTCCACTTTCCCATCCCTGATTTCGGTAATGGCCTGGTTGTAATCCGGCTCCACCTCATAACCGCCCACCATGAAAGCCCTGGGCAGCGCCTTGGCGTTTTGCCACACCGGCACTGAAATTCCATGGATAGGCTGCCAACGATCCGTGGGCTTGGATCCCTCCGGCCGATAATTGTAGGAGAGGCGCACCAAGTCCGAGAGGGATGTGTCCGGGTGGTTGTAGAGCTCTCCCGAATACCTTTTGCTCATCAGGATGGAAAAGGAGGTGCAATCGGTAAAGGGCGCACTGATGTTTTGAAGTAGCTGGTATTCGGTGTAAGTGCTGTTGGGTTGGGCCCTGGGATAAGTGGGATCGGACTTGATCATTTTAAGGAGGTCGGACGGGAATAAATCGGAATAGAATTGGTCCGAACCCCCAAAGCCCACGGCGTGTTTGGAGTCGAAACGGTAAAGATCGACCACCGTGCCCAGGAGCAGAAAGGCGGGAACCCCCAGGGCCAGGAGCTGACGGGAAGATGGAGGCAGGCGGTGCCTGTCCCGCCAGTAACCTGCCCAGGCGTCCAGGGCCAGGCCGGCTAAGGAAGCCAAGGCCAGCGTGGTCACGACCATTATGCGGCTCGGCTGACGATTTTGAGAAAGACCCGGGACGATTTTGGCGAAAAACAGGTAAATATAGTGAGTCACGGTGGTGGTGTCGGCCATGGCCAGGCACATACTTAAAACGACCGTCAAGCCCAGCCAGGCCACCCAGGGCCTCCTCCAAAGCAAAGCCATCCCCCCCAAGGCCAGGAAAAGGGGCACCAGGCCCAGGTAAATGCACACTTCCGCGTAGCCGCCGACCCCATGGTAATTATCCGGCGTGCCGGCGAAAAAGGGGTTGATCAGGAAACGCAGGTTGGAAGGCACGAAGGCGTCGCGCATGATGTTTTCCGTGGTCCAAAGGTTGCGCTCGCTCAAGCGGCTGAGCTGGTAAGTGGGCGCTAATTGGCAAAGACCCAGTGAAAGTCCTATCCCCAGGAAGGACAGCGATGCCCCCAGGAACGCCTTCCCATCCAGTTTCCCCCAGGCCCAGGCCCAGAGAAGTAAAAAGCCCGCGGCCATCAGGGTGTACAAATCGTATTGGGGCGTGCCGTCCAAAGCGCCCAAGCCGAAGGCGCCAGCCGCCACCAGCAGGGCCGAAAACCGGTTGGAATCCACGAAGCGTTTCAGGCCGTACAGCGCCAAGGGCAGCCAGGAAGCGCCGTTGATGGAGTTGTGCCCGCCCCAAACGAAATGGGCCATGAAAAAGGCGGAAAACCCGAAGGCCAATCCCCCCAAGCAGGCCCCCAGGGCGCCGCTCCCCAGGCTGCGGATGAAGAGATAGGCCCCGAAGGCCGCTAGGATGAAATGGAAAAAATAACTCCAGGTCAGGGCGTAGCTGGTGGAAAAAATGAAAAACAGGAAATTCAAAGGGGCGTAATCCTGCGGGTTGCAATTAGCCAGCAGGGGCTGGCCAAAGGTGCTGTAGGGGTTCCACAGCATGGGATAACCCCTTTTCAGGCTTTCGATCCAAACGTGCCGGTAAACCCAGACGAACGCCATATCCCCGCTGCCGGGAACCCAGGTGGGGTGGATGAGGAAGGGCCAAAGAAAAAGGGCGCTCATCAGCGCGAAGAGGGCGCACGCTGCGAAAGTACCAAGTCCAAAAATCTTGAAGGGGGCGACCGCTTCCGGAGCCTGCCGGCCAGCCGCCAACCTGGTTTTGAAACCTGTTCCGGAAGTCTTCCGGGAAGGTCCGGTTTTTTTCCCTTTGACTCCCCGCTTCGATTTTTTCCACATGGTCCTGGGCCCTCCCGCAGCAAGTGTAACCTGGAAGAAGTTGAAATGGACGGAAAAACGGCACCGGACCCCCTTCCCGGACAAACAACCCATCGCCCCAAGGACCGCGGGAAATTTCGAAATATTCCCCTGCGAATTCCATCCTGGACATTCACACCGGCTTGGGCCGGCTTCCGCGGTTCACTTTTTGGATGTGAGGAATATAATCAGTTTTTGTTTGAAAAGGTCGTCATGGAAGGAACTACATGAGAAAATTATGTTTTTATGGATGGCTTTTGGCCTCGATCCTTTGCGCGCAGGGACTCCGCGCCCAAGAGGAAAAAGATTTGTCCAAAATTTACGAGGTGGTTTCACAGTCCGCGCCTGTTGCGGCGGACGCCCTCAAGGATTTCAACAATATGATTTTTTACCGCTTCGGTTGGAACCGTAAAGGGCCCCCCGCCATCGCCCTCCAATTCGTCAACTTCGGTTACAAGGACCGGAAGCTCAAATTCGCGATCAAGGACGTCACTTCCAAGAAAATGGTGATTTTGGATCCGGCCGGCAAATCCCCCTTCGCGACCGAAGACTTAAAAGAAAGTTCGCGAAGCGCGATCTGGTCCGGCCCCGTGGACAATATCCACCACCGGTTCTCCTTGCGCGTTTGGGAAGATGACGGGGATGAGATCGACGAAGACCCGGTCTCGATCAACGAAAAAAATGATTTGGAACCGATTCCGGCCGATTTCATTCTTCTTCCTTGGCTTGATTTTTCCCGCGGCTCCGGGGCGGGCATTCGCGGATAACCCGCCATCCTTGCCGAAAAACATCGGATCTCCCTTGCCCACTACTGCCATGCCTACGGATGCCAGTACCGCCACCCCGACGCGAACACCTACGTCCACCGCCACCCGGACCCCGACCTCCACTCCCAGCGAAACCCCCACTTCCACGCCCACCGCTACCCTCACACCAACCTCCACGCCCACACCCACGATTACCCCGACCCACACACCCAACCCCTGCGACTTTCCCTATGGGGTCAACCAGGCCGGAACAGCCCAAGTCGGCCTGGCGGGACCGGGCCGGGCCTACGAGTCTCCCCTCGCCCTTTCGGGGCCGGTCACGGCCCAGGAAATCCATTGTTATTCTTCCCAAGCGGAAACCCTCACGGCGGGCGTTTATGATTCCTCAAATGCCCTTCTCAAGGCTGTTACGTTTTATTCGAAAGGAGCCGGGTGGTACAGCGCGGATTTCCCCGTCACGTTGATCCCCGGCCGGTATTACCTCGGCCGATATGGAACGGGCACGGCCACCAACCTGGTGGACGGAGTTGGAACCCGCAGTTTTTACGACGCGTCGGGAGGCCTGCCCCGCCATTTCCAACAGAAAGGTTGGAGCCCTTCCTTGGGGACGCCGGTCTATTTAACCGCTTGCAGTCCCCTCACGGTCAAGGGAGAGCTTTACGGCATAGGGGATTCCACGATGTACGGAGCTGAATTGGGAGGCGACTTCAAAACCTACCGGTTCCTCTCCTTGTTCGGAACATGGCTGAACGCCCATTACGGGCCGGTGACCGTCCACAATGACGGTTTTCCCGGAATGCTGACCTATCAACTGCACGATGACCTGTCTCAACTCCTGCCGCCCGGCTCGACCTTTCACATCCTGGTTTTAGAAGTGGGCCTGACTAATTTTGAGGAACAGGGGATTCCGGAACAATCCGCTTGCGGGGGCGAATCCTTGACGGACGGGCTTTCCAGCGCGTTGGTTTATTGGGAGCAGACCCAAACCATCCTTTCCCAAATCAAGGAACACATGGACCGGGGGGGGATCCTCCTGATCCTGAATACTTACGCGCTGGACGATGTGATGGTCAACATGCATCCCGGATGGAAGGATTACCGGGCCCTCCTGGATGCCTATAATAAAATCACGGCCATTTTGGCGGAAGCCAACGGCGCAAAGCTCATCGACGTCTACTCGCTATTCGAGACCCATCCCGAATACAAACAAACTTTGGGCACCCATCCTACCTTGGCCGGCCATTACGCCATCGCGGAGCTTTTAAAGCAGGCCATTGAAAGCGAGGCCCAGCGAGTGACGGCCGCCAAATAGAGGACTGTCCCGGCACCTTCCCCCTGAAGCAACTGTTTACCGATAAAGGGGGCCTGAAAGCCTCAAACCAAAAAGGTGAAAGGGACGTGGTGGGCCCTTCTGACCTATAAAATCCTTTCCGCCCTTTTATGGGAGTTTAGTAGTGAAGCGGATTCCAACCTGATTAAAAACTTTGAGGCAAGGGCCGGTTTTGCGTTATGCTACTGCCCCGTAGGTTCCCCCCCAATACTGGAGCCGGTTTTAGGACCACCCGGAAAAGGGGGCAACGAAAAGCAAAAATAGAATACATTTGGTTGGAAGCCGTCTCAAATCCAATGTCCTTTTAGGGAGGATTCATGGCGCCGCGTAAAAAATCAGTCCGGAAGAACTCCGCCAAGGCCCCAAGCCGGCCGAACGAGGCTGGGGTCAAAAGTTCCGCATCGGCGGGTTCCAGCAAGAACATCGTCTGGATCTTAATCGCCGTGGTGGTCGTGATATTCGCCGTGGAATCCATGAATTTGTTCCACGGGGAAGTCGTGAAGGATTTCCCGGTTCAATCCGTCCTCACGATCACGGGCCACACCCAATGCGGGGATTTCAACGCCTGGGGCGTCACCCCGGTCGGAAAGGACAAGATCATGGTCGTGGACCAGGGCCATGACCGGATCCTTGTTTTCGACCGGCAAGGCAACTGCCTGAAATCCTGGGGAAAAGTCGGCAAGGGCCCGATGGAATTCAGCGAGCCTTCAGGGATCACCTCGGACGACAAGGGCAACGGCTATGTGATCGATACCTGGAACTCGGCCATCAAAGGTTTTGACGAGAACGGCAAGGAGATATTGGTCGCCCACTTGAGCAACGGCAATTTTTACGGTCCCCGCGGCATCGGGTTTGACGGACACAATTTCGTCATCGCGGACACGGGGAGCCACCGGGTGGCCCTGGTAGGGCCGGATGGGAAACTGCTGGTTTCTTGGGGAAGCGGCGGGAAGGAGCCGGGACAATACCACGGCTTGTTGGACGCCGTTTCCGACGAAAAAGGCAATTATTTCATAGCCGACTCGGAAAACAACCGCGTTCAATGGCTGGACCAGGACGGGAAAGTGGTAAAAATCTTTAAGTGCAGGGCGGGCGTGCCTGCCGTGGCATTGGACCAAGAGGGGCGTCTTTACGTTTCCACTGGAACGGGAGAGGGCGGCAGCTGCGTCAAGGCTTACAGCCTGAAAGACGGCTATTTGGGCGACCTCAAGGATGAAAAGGGGAACCTAGTTCCGGGGGACCGGAGCCTGGCCGTGACCCATGACGACATTCTGATGATCTCGGGTGGCGGTCAAGTGGCTCTCTACAAACTTCCCCCGGCTCATCCCTGAAGACGAAGGGCACCATGCTAGAAGGCGGACGACCCCTTGCCCCAACCTAAACCCAAACGAAAAAGCGCCCGTTCCCATTCCCTATCCCGAAAAACCCGCATTGCAAAGAAACCGGCCGCGCGCCCGTCCCTCCTGGCCGGTGAACCTTTCCCGCCCCTGGAATCCCATTTATTACTGCTCCTGGGCCTTTTATTGGCCGGTGCAGTCTTCCTCCAAAACGGGCCGTTCCAGTGGCTAGGCGTTCCGATTCATTTACCCGCTGACCACCTGAATTTCCTTCTGTTCCTTGCCGCGGTCCTTCTTTTTTGGGGCTTCCGTGGTTTGCCCAAGGGTCCGGCGGGGCCTGAAGCGCCCAAATGGGCGGCCTACCCGGTTTTGACGGTTCTCCTGGCGGTGACGGCTTTCCTGCGGTTTTACCGGGCCGACCAAGCCATGGGCCGTTATTGGGATGACCCGGCTATTTGCATCATTGATCCCTGCAACATCTTCGAACTCCACATTTTCCGTATCGACTTCGCCATCGGCCACCGGGAACCCCTTTATCCCTATGTGGCAGCGGGGGTTTGGTGGCTTTTCCCCCAAATGAAGGCCTTGGTGGTGGAAAGGCTGGCCTCCACCCTTTTCGACGTCGCGGCCGTGTGGGTGTATTACCGCTTGGGGAGGGAAGTGGCGGGATCAAGGCTGGCGGGCCTTTTTTTCGCCGCACTGAGAGCGGTCAGCAAGCCCATGATGATGCAAAATCTCACGGGAATGCCGGGCCTTCTCCTGCCTTTCATCATCGGCTTGCTCCTGTGGTTCCAATTCCGCCTTTTCCGAAAACCGGATTTGCCCAATTTTCTCCAATGGGGCTTCCTGTTGGGATTCGGTTTTTACACTTATATCGCCTACCGTCCCTGGGCGCTTTTCCTGGCTTTCACGACCCTGGTTTGGATTGTTTCCAGGCCGAAAGAAAAAACCGCCCCGGCTTCCGGCCGGCGGGCCGCCGGAAGCCTTTCCCCGGCACTTCATTGGGCCTTCCGGGCCCTTTTGGTCCTGGGAATGGCGGGGATTTTACTTTTTCTGTTGGACCGGATGTTCGTGGTGTTTTATGACAACCCTGTTTCCAAGCTTTGGAGGATGAATGTTTGGATGTGGTTGCTCTTCCAAGCCGCCTTTTTCACCGCCTTGGGGTATTTCTACCGCCGCGCCCAGGGCAAGGAAAGGATGTTGGTAGCATGGGGCCTGGCGGTCCTCCTTACGGGTTTTTTGGTCTACCCCCTGGCCATGAATGCGGAAATCGGGATCAAAATCCAGGATAACCGTATCAACTTCCACAACCTCAAAGAGGTGACGGACCAGTTCTCCAGCTGGTTGAAGTTTTTGTTCTATACCGGGGACGACCGGTCGGACATGAACGTGGAAGGCGATCCCTTTTTCGACTATCCCGCGGCGGTCCTGGCATTCGCAGGGTTAGTCTTCGCCGTGGCTCGCCCCTCTTGGTCCAAGATTTTCCTGCTCCTTTGTGTCTTCACGGGATCAGTGGGCCGAATCCTCACCGTGGACCCCACCAGCGCCAAGACCCTGGGATCCCTGCCCGCCCTGCTTTTGCTGCCTTCTTGGGGTCTGTCGTCCTGGGTCTCGGCTTCCTTCGCCGGCACCTGGAAAAGGAAATGGGTGGGAATCCTCCTGTTGGCTGGACTGGCAGTTTTCTGGGCCTGGGAAGGGTACACAAGCTTTGAGCGGGTTTACGTTAAATGGTGGAACATCCTGCGGCCCGACATCCTTGTTTCCAACGAAATATCCGAACAACTGCCCACCAAGCGGGTTTATATGGGGGTTTACAACGGAATGGGTTTTGCCTCCCCGGCCGTGGAGGGCGTCATCCACGATGGGGATCCACTTTATTTGCTGCAAAAAACCAACATGATTGACGTCCTGCCGGGTGAGAACCGCAGGGATTTAGCCGTCCTGATTGACGGGCAGGACAAGGAATGGGCCCCGGTCCTTAAAAAGGATTTTCCGGACGCCCAATGGCTTCCGCGATGGGAGTATTATCAAAGTACGAATGACGTCCCATGCCTTGAGGACGTGGTGATTCCCACGAAGGATATCCCCGAAAAACCGGGGAAACTGTTCATGTACCGGGTGGTGCCGAACAAGAATTGGCTCCGCCGGGTTTATGAAACCTATTACGGACTTGGCCGGGGTATGATTTGTTACGAGGATACCAGCGCCACCTTGAACCCCTTCCCAGCGGGTTGGGGGGGCCGTTCGGCCTCGGCGGAAGGGGATTGGGAGGCTCCCACCGACGGGGATTATACCTTTTCCACCAATACCCCCAATCCGGTCCAGGTGTGGGTGGATGGAAAACTGGCCTTGTCCTCCATCACGGCCGATTGGGTCCAACCCCGCCTGGTTTCCCATACTCTTTTCCTTTCGAAAGGGACCCATCACGTCCGTTACTTGACTTTCATGAGGTCGGATGCCTGGTTTGA
>JASHQZ010000347.1 GCA_030038835.1 candidate division FCPU426 bacterium | reverse complement strand
TGGGAAGACAGGAATGGTATGGGAGCTGTTTCAAAATCGGTTTTAGGATTTTGAGGTGGAGCGATAGGGATCGCCGCTGGTTGAGCAGGTGCCGCTGGGGCCGCCAGGGATGAAATGGAAAGCGGGGGCGTTGGAACCGGTTCCGTTTTGTTTTTTTCGGGTGAACCTTGGGCTTCAACGGTTTTTTTGCGGTTTTCCACCCATTTTTGTCCGTCACTGCACACCGTCAGGTATTCGCACCACTGGCAGAGGACGCCCGGTTTGGTGGGATAGCTCTTGGCCTCCTCGATGGTCTTGATCTTCCAAATATACTTGTCTTTGAGCCGCTCGATTTCCTTGGGGCTCCGTTCGCTCGCCACCTGGTCCTTCTCAAAGGCTACGAAGTGCCACAGGAGCTTAATATTTTCCTTGGGCCCGTAATGGGGGTTTTGGGTAAGGCCGATCTGGTAGAGGGCCAACTGATCCTCGTTCCGGGCGTCGTCCTCGGTCATCTTCCGCGAGCTGGTCTTGTAGTCGTGGATCCAAAGCGTGCCTTCGGTGTCCCGTCCCAGCCGGTCGATGAAACCCTGCATCTTATATTGGCCCTTGGGATCCAGGTGGAAGGCGACCTTGAGTTCGATGCCCTCGGTTTGATCCTGGTCGAAGGGATGGTACTGGTGGTAGTAGTTTTCGGTGAAAAGAAGACCCTTTTGGAAGTAATCCTCCACGGTCGGCCCTTCCTGGACGATGCGAAGGGTTTCCTTGAAGCCTTTATCCTTCTGTTTTTTAAGGGCGTCCTGCCATTGGTAACCCCAGTGTTTTTTGAAATAGTCGACCACTTCATTCACCGTGGGGACGCGCAGGGGAAGCTGTTGATAGAGGAATTCCATGGTCTCGTGGAAGCGGGAGCCCAGGAAAAGTTCGATACCCTCGGCCACAGGCGAGGGCCTTCGTTCAATATAGCGGAATTGAAATTGGGCGGGGCAGGTGGAGAAGGTGTTGATGCGGGAATAAGAGTAAATCGGCATAAGCTAATTATAATGAAAAATGGGAAATGGACAATGAACAATGGAAAGCATGAATTTCCCTTCCGACTTGTCGTGAGGATAACGGTTAATGTCCTTATCCCAACCCCGGGCCTTTTCTTGAAGCCGTAGATGGTTCGTTGTCCCTTTTAATTGAGCTTTTGAATCAGGTGGCAGATGCCGTCGGCCAGGTAAAGCTGCAGCTGGGCCTTGCGGTCTTCCCAAACGTAAACCTGGCCGTCCCAGCGGTGGTGGTCGGAGGGCGCCCAGAGTTTTTTCGTCCACTCGTCGAGAAGCTCTTTTTCCTTGGTTTCGGTCATGCTGGATTGATAGCGCCATTCCACTTGGAGAAGGATTTGGGTCTTGGCGTCGAAAAAAAAGTAAAAGCCGGTCACGGCCGGGTCGCGGCTGACGCCCCGGTACACCACGTAGGAGCCGCCGCTCATGGCGTCGTCCACGACCAGCGGCTTGTCGGAGTAGAGGAACCACTGCTGTTTGACGTCCTCCAAGGGGGCGCCCAGGGTCAGGTCCTCCACCACTTGCAGCTTGGACAAGCCGCGGTCGGCCAGGTTGCACCCGGCGAGGGCCAGGAAACCCGAGAGGAGGTTGAGGGAAAGAAACGCTTGCCGCATAGCCTATCTTCCATCCGAAGAACTATTTTTCCAAGCCCGCTTTTGTTAAAGTGGCCGCCGTGAAAACGCTTGATTTTAAAAATTTACCCCGTGATTTCCCGCGCCAGTTTGTCCCGCCGGGCGCCGACTTGGGCCGGTGGGACCGGGTGGAATCCCTTTTCCAGCAACTGGAAGACCGTCCGCTTTCCTCCGAGGACGGCTTAAGGAACTGGCTTCGGGACATGGGCGAGTTTTACGACTGCCTCAATGAGGAAGGCTCACTGCGCTACATCCGCATGACCTGCCATACGGACGACCCGGACATCGAACGGGCCTACCTGGACTACCTGGAAAAGGTTTCCGAGCCCAGCAAGCCGAGGTTTTTCTCCCTTTCCAAAAAATATTGGAACAACCCTTTCCGGCCATCCCTCCCGGAAAAGGAATTTTTCCTTTACAACCGTTCGGTTGAAAATGAACTGGCGCTCTACCGCGAGGAAAACATCCCGCTGGAGACAGAACTGGAAAAACTCTCCCAACAATACCAAAAGCTGAGCGGGTCCCTGACGGTGTCCTATGACGGCAAGGAACAAACGTTGCAGCAGATGGCTCGCTACCAGGAGTCTACCGATCGCAAGAAGCGGGAAGAGACTTGGCGCCTGGTTTCCGAGAGGCGGCTGATGGAAAAAAATGGCTTTGAGGACATCTTCGACAAGATGCTTCAAATCCGCGTCAAGACCTCGAAAAACGCGGGCTTCGACAACTACCGCGATTACACCTTCCGCCGTAAGGAACGGTTCGACTACGGTCCCAAGGATTGCGCGGCTTTCCATGAAAGCGCAGAAAAGGCCATCCGGCCCCTGGTGGTGAAAATCCAGGAAAGGCGCGCGCAGAAAATGGGCCTGGAATCCCTGAAACCCTGGGACATTTCGGTGGACCCGGACGGCCTGCCGCCCTTGAAGCCCTTCGGCTCCATTGAGGAGCTCGCCGGCGGCTGCGAAAGGATCCTCTCGAAAATCGACCCCGAATTCGGCCGGAACTTCCGGCGGATGGAAGAACTGGGCCTCTTGGACCTGGATTCGCGCAAGGGGAAGGCGCCCGGCGGCTACCAAACCGAGCTCAATGACGCCCGCATTCCCTTTATTTTCGCCAATGCGGTGGGGATGGACCATGACGTGCGCACCCTGCTGCACGAGGGGGGCCACGCCATGCACAGCTTCGCCTC
>JASHQZ010000037.1 GCA_030038835.1 candidate division FCPU426 bacterium | reverse complement strand
ACGGGGATTAAGGCTCCTTTATTGGAAAAACTTCCAGGCGGTCTATGAGGTGGAGGGTGAAATCGCCGCCTCTTCCGGCGCGCCGGCGCTGGATCCCTTTTCCTTTTTTACCCCTCAGGCCCGTGAATTCAACCGGAATATTGGAGAGGGAAACTACCATGAAGCCCAAAAGGCTTTGAAGGAACAATTGGCCATCTTCCCTAACGATGGTTATTGGAAAAACGAGGGAAGACTCCTGGATAAGGTCTTGAAGAAATCCATCCCGACCTCCAAGAAGTGAGGAAAGCGTGAACTCCAACCCACCTCCGGTAGTTGCGGAAAAGCGGGGCAGGTTTCCATTGTTCGCCGCAGCTTGGATTTGGGCCGTTTTTGTCTTTTTTCATTATTTTTTTTCTCCTTCCCATCCACTTCTTCAAGCCGTCCCTTTCCTTGGAAAACTTCTAGACGTTGATCCTTTCCTCGCTGGATCATCCTCCCGTTTTTGGGAAATCCAACTGGGTTCGCTGCGGATCGGGCTGACGGTTTTCTGCGTTTCGGGCACCACTTGGGCTTCCGGGAGACGATTGCGGCAGTGGCTCGGCCTTCGCTTGCTTGATCCCTGGGTTCAATGGACTTTTGATTTTGGGCTCGGTGTCTGCGGCCTCAGCCTTTTTTGGGTCGGGACGGGCCTGGCGGGACTTTGGTATCCACCCGTTTGGCGGGGGGCCGCAGTACCCCTGCTTAGCCTTTTCGGAATTGAGCTTTTCGGCCTTTTAAAAAGGGGAATCCGGTTTTCATTTCCCAAGGACATCGGCCTTGTTTTTCTTTGCGCGGCGGGAGCCTTTTACTGGATCTTTTCCATCCTCCAGAACTTGGCTCCCGAGACCTTTTACGATTCTATGGTTTACCACCTGGCCGTGCCCGCTTATTGGCTCTCCCATCACGGTCTGGCCGATTTTCCGACCAATTTTTTTGCCAACTATCCTTATAGCGCGGAAGTTTATTTCCTCAATGGATTGGCTTGGCAGGGAACCGAATCGGCCAAAGCGCTGAATACCGTTTGCGTGGGGATTTGCGGACTTTTGGCCGGGGGATGGGCGCGGGAAATAGCGGGAGCGAAGGCTGGCTGGCTGGCCTTGGGATTGGTCCTCACCTTTCCCCTTTTGGAGGTCAACAGTTGGTCCACCGAAGTGGAAGGCTTCCTGGCCCTGGCCGTGGTGCTGATGGCTTATTCCTTGAACCGGCTGGCAGTTGAGAAAGAGGGGCCCTGGGCCCTGGCCACCGGCCTTTTCACGGGACTGGCCCTTGGGGCCAAATACACGGCTTTTTTGGCAGTAGGCGGATCGCTTTTTGTTTTTCTTTTCCAGAAGGCTGAATTTTTCAAAAAGAATCGGGCGGGACTATGGCTCCCCCTGTTTTTTGGAACCTTCCTTTTGCTGAGCCCGTGGATTCTGAAAAACCTGGCTTATACCGGCAATCCCATTTTTCCCTATGGGATGACCCATTTCCCGGGCCGACATCTGACCCCCTTGGGCTATGGGAGGCTGTTGCAGGAACAGCATGCCCGTGTGACCACGGACGGTTGGTCCTGGTTGATACTGCCTTGGACCCTCACTATGGCCAATCCCGACAGCTACAACTTTTGCGGGCCCTTGGCCTTAGCCTTGGCCCCCTTCCTTTGCCTGTCCCGCTTCCGGCATCCCACTTTGAGGTTCCTGGCGGCCCTTATCCCAGTTCTTTTGGCGGCCGGGTTCGCGATCACCCACATCCTGCGCTTCGTGCTCCCCGCTTTTGTCCTTTTTTACGTCCTGGCAGGGGCCGTGCTGGGGGGTGGCGAACAAATCGCTTGGCGGAAGGGATGGGCCTGGGCCGCAGGCTTTTGCGCCGTACTTTGCTTCGCCTATTTAAGCCTCATCAGCCATTATTATTATTCCTGCGCCGGAATCTGGCTGGGGAGGCAGACCCGTGCCGAATATCTCATGGGAACGGGCAAGATCACGCCCTATTACGATACGGCCCAATGGGTCAACCGCAACCTTCCGGGGGACGCCCGCCTTTTGGTGGCGGGGGACGCGCGCGGGCTTTATTATGAAAGGCCCTTCCTGACCGACAGCGTTTTTGACGAGCAGGAGCTCTCCCGGGCCGCCGTGGAGGAAAATGACGCGGAAGGTATTGCTCGGCGCCTCAAAGAGCTGGGAGTGGACGACGTGGTGGTCAACGGGGATGAAGGCATCCGGGTGTCCGCCGATTACCACCATTACGACTTGAACCCCGGCCAATGGGCCAAGCTCGACAGGTTCATCCAGGAATACACGGACCTGGTGTACCAGCAAAACCTCCAGGGGGTTTACCACATCCTTCCCCAAGCCCGGACGGCGTCGGACGGCCGAACCTTGGATTTGTTCCTGTTTTTTTCCAAGCCCGCGTCCCAATTCGTCAAAGACGCCCAAAAACACCGATGGGCGGAAGCTGAGGAGGATTTGAGGGAAACCCTGGAACTTTACCCTTTTTCACCCTTTTGGAAACAGCAGAAAGAGCAGTTTGAAAAATCGGTAGGCCTTCTTCTTCAAGACCAACCGGGAGGACAGCGTTGATCAACCGTTTCCAATCCATCCTCGCGGCGCTCCTTGTCCTTTGGGTGCCGCTGGCCTTTTACGGCCGGGCGGCCGATGGGTTCACGCTCACCAAGGAACTGGTGGCCGCCGTCGTCATTGTGTTTTTCGCGGCTAGGACGGTCTGGGAAGGTCGGTGGGTTTTCCGGCAGCCCTTGTTCCAGGCTATGTTCCTATTCACCGCCTGGATGATTTTGGATTCCCTGGGGGCGGGCCTTTTGAAGATGGAGGTGTTGAAAGGCTCTGTTCATCTCCTTTTGATCCTAGGAACCTTTCTGGGCGTCATTTTCGTCGCATCCCGGGGGTTCGCCTACGAAAAGATGCTTCGTTACGCCCTCCTGGCCGCGACCTTGGTTTCCCTTTACGGACTCGTCCAAAGCTTTGGCGTGGACCGGGGCAATTGGACCACCCAGTTTGAAAAACGGGCCTTTTCCACCCTAGGCAATCCGGATTACTTGGGCGACTATTTGGCCGCCCTCCTTCCCCCGGCTTTCCTCCTCCGGTTACGGGAACACGACCGCAAGGGGGCCTGGCTGTGGCTGAACGCCACCCTCCTGATCGGGGCCGCGCTCTTGGCCACCCGGGTGCGGGGGGCGGAAGCGGCGGCCCTGGCAGGGTTTTTGGTCCTGGGGACCTGCCTCCTTTCGCCTTGGGGAAAGCCGCTGGCCAAGCCGAACCAGCTTTTCCTTAAAGCCACCCTGGCCTTGGCCCTTTTCCTCGGCGTCATTTGGGGGGCCCTGCACTGGAAGGATTTCGGACGTCCGCAAATATCGGTCCAGCAACGCATGGATACTTACCGGGTCACGTGGGAAATGGTGAAGGACCACCCCTGGTTCGGCATCGGGTTGGGCCAGTTGGGGGCGCAGTTCCCCGCCTACCAGGCCAAACCCTGGACCGTGGGCGATTACGCCGAGCATCCCTATACCTACACCGAGCACGTCCACAACGAATTCCTTCAGTTTTGGGTGGAAGGGGGCTTGCCCGGCCTTTTGTTCTTCCTGGTGGTGCTGGGGGTTTTCTTCGGGGCTGGGGCGAATTTTTTAAGGAATCCTGAATCCAGGGATGAAGAGAAGGAACTGCTGATGGGAGCGGTGGCGGGCTTGGCCTCCCTGTTGGTCCAATCCCTCAGCAATTTTCCCCTCCAGGTGGCGCCCACCGCGGTGCTCTTCGGGTTTTACCTGGCCGCCCCTCTGGCGTTGCGGAAGCCCTCCGCCCCTATTTTTTCCCGTGTCTCAACGGCCCAGAAGGCCGGGTTGACTCTTCTGGTCTCGCTTACGGCCATCGCGGGCTTGAGGACTGTTGGGGCCTCCATCGCTTTCCGCGACACGATGGGGGAAAGCTCCGCCGGCCACGGGCAGCTGGCGGCTTATTACGGCGCCAGGCTGGTTTCCCTTTCGCCGTTGAACCCCAAGGCTTGGAACGCCTACGGCAAGGCCCTGGACACGGAGGGAAAACCGGAGGAGGCTTACCTGGCCTATCAAAAGGCGGTGGATTTGAACCCCGACTATGTTGAGAACCTCCTGCCCATGGCGGAAATCCGGGTCCAGGAGGGACGCTTCCAGGAGGTGGTGGATCTATGCCAAAGGGCTTTGGCTGTGACGCCCAACTACCCGGCGCCCCTTTGGCCCCTAGCGGTCGGCCTTTTCGAGTTAAAGCGTTACGAGGAATCCGCCAAGACTTTCCAGGATTATTTGGTTTACAACCCGAACGACTTCCAGACCTATTTGGATTTGGGGGTCTGCTATATCCAGTTGAAGCGCAAGGCCGACGCCGTGGCGGCATGGAAAAAGGCCTATGCCTTGAACCCGACGGACCCCCAAGTGGCCCAATACTTGAAATCCCAAGGCGTAAATCCGAATCCATAATTAAGAAATTGGGATAGTGAAAACCCGACAAAATAAGCGGCTTTGTCCTGAAAAGTTGTCTTCCTCATTTCCCGATGTTAAATTAAATGTTAGACAAGGTGTTTTCCGGTTTTGGCCGGAGAACGCTGGAAAGGCAGTTTTGAACGTTGAGTTTTTAGTTTCGAGCGAAGGAATTTTTCATTTTGGTTTGCAAAATGAAAAATGACAATAACTTGGAACTCAGAACTCCTAACTCAAAACTTTGTGGGTTGTTTTATGGGTATCCAGGCACTTCTTGAAAAATCGCCGTCCACCAGCGCTGCCGCGCCCGAATCCTCCCTCGACCGTCCCCTGATCCAAAAAGCCTACGAATTCGCCAAAAAGGCCCACGAAGGCCAGCAGAGGCTTTCCGGCGACGCCTACTTGACCCACTTGGTGGGCGTGGCCGACATCCTGGCCGAACTGCACATGGATTCAGTCACCATCGCCGCGGGCCTGCTGCACGACATATTGGAAGACACCAAGGTCACCTACGACCAACTCAAGGCGGAGTTTGGCGAGGAGATCGCCAACCTGGTGGAAGGCGTCACCAAGATCTCCACCCGCCAATTCCAGGACACGGCCATCCGGCAGGCCGAAAGCACCCGCAAGATGCTTATCGCCATGGCCAAGGACGTTCGGGTCATCCTCATCAAGCTGGCCGACCGAACCCATAACATGCGCACCCTGGAATTCCTTCCACCCGAGCGCCAGGAAAAGCTGGCGCGGGAGACCCTGGACATCTACGCCCCGCTGGCCCACCGGTTGGGGATGTCCAAGATCAAGAGCGAGCTGGAAGACCTCTCCTTGCGGTACCTGGAGCCTCAGGTTTACCAGGACCTGGTCAAGAAAGTGGCCATGAAAAGGTCCGAGAGGGAAAAGGTCCTGGCCCAAGTGATCGAAGTGATCGAGGCGAAGCTCAAGGAGGCCGGCATCACCGCCCAGGTGCAGGGCCGGTCCAAGCACTTCACCAGCATCTACCACAAGATGAAGCAGCAGCAAAAAAGCTTCGACGAGATATTCGACCTCATGGCCATCCGGGTTTTGACCAACACGGTCAAGGAATGCTACGAAGTCCTGGGGATGGTCCACACGGTCTGGAAGCCCCTTCCGGGACGCTTCAAGGACTACATCGCCATGCCCAAGAACAACATGTACCAGAGCCTGCATACGACGGTCATGGGGCCTGGGGGGCAACCGCTGGAAATCCAGATCCGCACCTACGAAATGCACCGCACGGCCGAGGAGGGCATCGCGGCCCACTGGATCTACAAGGAAGGCCGCAGCGCCGAGAAGGAGGACCAGAAATTCGCCTGGATGCGACAGTTGCTGGACCTGCAGCAGGACATCAAGGACAGCAGCGAGTTCGCCGAAGCCATGAAGGTCGATCTCTTCGAGGACGAGGTCTTTGTCTTCACGCCCAAGGGCGACGTAAAGGAACTGCCCAAGGGCTCCACGGCGCTGGATTTCGCCTACGCCGTTCACACCGACGTGGGCACTCATTGCATGGGGGTCAAGGTGAACGGCCAAATGGTCCCCCTAAGGTACGCGCTCAGGAATGGCGACATCGTGGAGGTGCTGACCCAGTCCTCCCGCACGCCCAGCCGTGACTGGCTGAAGATCGTGGTCACCAGCCGGGCCAAGAACAAGATCCGGCACTGGTTTCGCACCCACCTTTCGGCCGACGAGATCGACCAGGGCAAGGGCCTGCTGGAAAAGGAAGCGGTCCGTATGGGCGTGGATTTTGGCGCGGCTATGAAGTCCGGCGCCTTTGAAGGGATATTGGAAGATTTCGGTTGCCACAGCGTGCAGGAGCTTTTGGCCAACACGGGCCACGGTGAAGTTTCGCCACGGCAGATTTTGAACAAGATCATCGCCAAGACCCAGCCCGGAGAACACTCCAGGGTGGAAAAACCGGAGGAGAAAGCCGCCGAACCCAAGTTAGCGGCCAAGGGACCGGCTCCCAACGCGCCCGGAGTGACGCCGGCTAACGGCATTTCCATCGGCGGCCAGAAGGACTTCCTCATCCGGTTCGCGCGCTGCTGCACGCCCGTTCCCGGCGATCCCATCGTAGGCTACATCACGCGGGGCCGGGGCGTCTCCGTCCACCGAACCGACTGCCCCAACACCCTGCTCCTTCCCGAACGTGAGGGCCGCATGATCCCGGTTTCTTGGGAAGGCAACGCCGGCCAGGTTTACGAGGTGGCCATTGAGGTCAAGGCCAAGGACCGGGAGAAGCTTCTTTCTGACATGCTCTTGGCCATCTCGGAGGAGGGGGTCATCATCAACGAGGCCAACGCCAAGGCTTCGGAGGGCGGATGGGCGCAAGGCTATTTCGTGATCGCCATTTCCCAGGCCGACCAGCTGGAGAAAGTGCTCAAGAAGCTGCAAAGGGTGAAGGGTGTGGTCAGCGCCAGGCGCACGGAACCGAGGTAAAAACCATTTAGGAATAGGGAGTGAGAAGTTGAAGACGACCCGCACTTCCAAACCCTCACTTTTATGTAAACTTTATTTTCTGAGGAAGTTCCATGGACCGAAAAGCGATATATGCCGCCGATGCGCCCAAGCCGATAGGTCCTTACTCCCAGGCTATCGAAGCGGCCGGCTTTCTTTTCTGCTCCGGGCAAATTCCCTTGGATCCCAAGACGGGTGTGTTAATTCAGGGTGATATGGTGGCCCAAACCAAGAGAATATTAGATAATTTTGAGGCGGTGTTGGAAGCCGCGGGATCCTCGCTGGAAAACACCGTGAAACTCACGGTCTACCTGACCCACTTAGGGGATTTTGACGCCCTCAATAAGGTCCTGGCGGAAAAGTTCCCCGACACCCCGCCGGCCCGGGCCGTAGTGCAGGTTTCAGCCCTGCCGAAGGGTGCCTCCGTCGAAATGGATTTAATCGCGGTAAAGGCAGCTCGCAGCCCTTCGATAAACTCAGGGCCTGATAAATAGCCACGAGCTCGTCGAATGGCTGACAGTTCACAGCTGGCAGCCAAGTTGGAGACGTGGATTTTTAAGCGTTCCTGTGGACTGATCACTGTGATTTGTGAACTGCTTTTGAAAGGTTTTCAGTGGCGGAAACTTTTTGCACCCTCCATACCGGCAAGCGTGCCGTGGGTTTTTGCTCCAAGTGCAACAAACCCTATTGCGAGGATTGCCTGGACATGGAAACGGGCAAGCCCCTTTGCCGGGACTGCCTAAAAAATAAAACCGCGCCAAGTCCGCCCGGCGTTCCCGCCGGAGTTCCACCCAAACCCGCCGTTTCCGCGCCCATGGCCGGTTCGCCCTTGAATTTCAAGGGCAAGGGATTAGAAGACGACCCCCTGGGCCTTTTCGGCGGCGGGGGACCCAAGACCGCCCCCCCAAAACTGAATGCGCCTGCCGATCCCTCCAAGCCACCCGTCATCCCGACAGCCGCCCAATACCCGGCTCCACCGGCAACCTCGACCGTCCCATCCCCTCCGTCCAAGCCATCCTCACCCTTGCCCGGCTTGGATCAACTGGGAAAAATTTTCCCGACCTCGGAAAAACCGCAAGGTTCCGCTCCCAAGGCCCCCATGAACTTGGATTCCCTGATCCGGGAACCCCAGCCCATGAGGCCGCCTTTTCCCCAGCCCGCACCAACTCCCCCTCTTCCGACGCCGTCTTCCCCTATTCCCACGCCCTCGCCGGTGACCTCCTCCACGCCTTTTCCGTTGGAGACGGCAGGCTTGGAAAGGTCAAAAAAAAGTAAGATTTTTTCCCTGGTTAAAATTTGGGCCAAATACCTCCTGCGCCGCGCCTATGAAGCGTTCGACCCCTTGGCCAAAAAGCTGAGGATTCCGACCTTCGTCGTGATTGCGGCTTTAGCCGTCCTCCTGGTTGGCGGCGGGGTGGGCTTGGGTTCGCTCCTCAACCAGCCGTCGGTTCCAATGGTGGATTCCATCCAGCCCCTCCATTTCGTCGAGGTCAACTCCAACCAGGTCAGTGAAATGGACATCACGGCCTACACCGACCTCCAGAACCAGCTTCAAACCATGGGTTTCCAACCCATCCTCCAAATGACGGTCCCCCAACTGCCTTCCCCCAATTTTTTCGACGTGGGCATGAAGGAGGACGCCGGCGTTTACAGCGAAATCATCAAGATGCCGGGCCAGTTGACGCCCCATCTTTCCTTTGTCACCGTATTCACAAATGGCGTGTGGTTTTCCACCAACGCCTGGCAGGGAACCAACCAGGACCTGACTTATTTATTCAACGAATACTATCTCAACGACACGCCCGACCAGCTTTACGTGCAGCACATGCAGACCCTGGAGAAATTGAAACAGGACAAGGAATGGGACGTCCAAACCAACATGAGCGAAAACCGCTACATGTCCGCCCTCTCGGACCACCTGCGTTGGTTCATGGACAAGAAGGGAATCCAGGCCTACCAGGCCGATTTCAACTTGTGGCATTGAAAGGCAGTTGCTAGGTCTAGGCGCTGGGTAGCGGCGATCATGTGGAAGATTCCAGGTTCGAGCCCAAGGATTATTAAGGGTTAATCCTACTGCTGGAACCCAGTACCTAGGCCCTTGCCCCTGCTTTGACGCCGTTGACACACCTGTAACATCTGATTATATTATCGCAACTTTTCCCTCGTTCCCCGAAGTGGAATCGGGCCAAAGCCCGAAAAGCAGTAATGAGGGTCATGCAGTTTCCATGTTGGGCCGGAGGCCCATCTTCAAAAGATAAACTGTATACGCGGAGCCTTTCATGATCGACCCGGACAAGCTGACAGCGGCCCTGACTTACGACGATGTCATGCTTGTGCCCCAGCGCTCCAACGTGTTGCCTGCCGAAACCGACGTTTCCACATTCCTTGCTTCCCATCTAAAACTGAACATCCCCATCGTCAGCGCCGCCATGGACACGGTCACCGAGGCGAGGCTGGCCATTGCCCTGGCCCAGGAAGGGGGTTTGGGCATCATCCACAAGAACAGCACCATCGAACAGCAGGCCGCCGAAGTGGACAAGGTCAAGCGTTCCGAGGCGGGGATGATCAGCGACCCTATCACCCTCACCCCGGAAAAAAAGGTCTCGGACGCATTGACCATCATGAAGCATTACCACATCTCGGGTATCCCCATCGTGCAAAAGGACGGCAAGCTGGTGGGCATCGTGACCAACCGGGACTTGCGATTTGTCAAAAAAAACGAGCTTCCCTTGGACGAGGTCATGACCAAGAGAAACCTGGTGACGGTCCCCATGGGGACGACCCTGGAAAAGGCCGAAGAGACCCTGCACCAGCACCGCATCGAGAAGCTGCTGGTGGTGGACAGGAAAGGCACCCTGAAAGGCCTCATCACCATCAAGGACATCAACAAGAGGATCAAGTTCCCCAACGCCTGCAAGGACGCTCACGGGCGCCTGAGGGTGGGTGCCGCTGTCGGGGTGGGGAGGGACACGGAAGAAAGGGCCGAGGCCCTTGCGGGGGCGGGAGTGGACGTGCTGGTGGTGGACACGGCTCACGGCCACTCGGAAGGCGTGCTGAAGACC
>JASHQZ010000346.1 GCA_030038835.1 candidate division FCPU426 bacterium | reverse complement strand
CCACGACGACCTGCCGGCCCTGGACAATGACGATTACCGCCGGGGCCGCAAGACCAACCACAAGGTCTTCGGGGAAGCCATGGCCATCCTGGCCGGAGACGGTCTCCAAACCCTTGCCTTCGAATGGGTTTCCAACCCTGTCGGTTACGGTCCCCGCTACCGGAAGAACCTGCCCCCAGTCGTCAATGAACTAGCCCGCCACGCCGGCTATCCCGGCATGGTGGGCGGCCAAGTGGACGATGTACTAGCCGAAAGGCAAAAGCCAACCTTAGCCAAGGTTTTTTCCATTCATCAACGCAAAACGGGGGCGCTTTTGGCCTCCAGCGTCCGTCTTCCGGCCTTGCTAGCTGGGGCTTCACGTCCAAAACTCGATGCCTTGACCGACTACGGCTGGGCCGCGGGCTTGGCTTTCCAAATCGTGGATGACATCCTGAACGAAACCGGGGACAGCAAGGCCTTGGGCAAGAAGGCCGGGAGCGACCGGGAGCGGTGTAAAATGACCTATCCCGCCGCCATTGGGTTGGAGAAATCGAAGGCAGAAGTGGAGAGGCTTACCCGCGAGGCCCTTCGTTGCCTGCGGCCCTTCGGCCCCCAGGGAAGGCCCTTGATCGAACTTGCGCTTTATATGGCCCGGAGGACAAATTAACCATGAAAAGCCTGGATCAAAGGGGAAGCCTGAAGATTCTTTACGTGACAACGGCGGCATGGGCCGTTGCGCAGGGATTGAAGGTTGCTATATATTATGTGCGCCACCGGAGGTTCAACTTCCGGTTGTTTGTCGGTACGGGAGGCATGCCCAGTTCCCATTCGGCCTTTGTATCCTGTCTGGCCACGGCCATAGGCATCGAAACCGGTTGGAATTCGCCGGTTTTCCTCTTGGCGGTCGGGGTGGCCCTGGTGATCATGACCGACGCGGCGGGGGTGCGCCGGGCGGCCGGCCAACAGGCCAAAATCCTCAATGAAATCATGGACGATTTGTACAGCTCCAAGCCTGTCCCTCCGGAAAAATTAAAAGAGCTGCTGGGGCACACACCGACCCAGGTATTCGTGGGGGCCTTTTTAGGCATCGCTACGGCCTTGGGCATGTACCAAATTTTGCGTTAGGACGCTCATGTACGAGTACTTAGACAAGGTCCAGACTCCCGACCACCTGCGGGCCCTACCGCCGGAGGCGCTTCCCAAGGTGGCTGAGGAACTCCGTGACTTCCTTGTAACCTCGGTCGCCAAGACCGGCGGCCACTTGGGCGCAAGCCTGGGCGCGGTGGAGCTCACCCTGGCCCTCCACTATGTTTACGACACCCCCAAGGACCGCCTTGTTTGGGACGTGGGGCACCAAGCCTACGGCCATAAGGCCCTCACGGGCCGCCGGGACAAGTTTCCCACCCTTCGCCAGTTCGATGGCCTTTGCGGTTTCCCCAAACGTAATGAGAGCGAATACGACACCTTCGCCGTGGGCCACGCGGGCACGGCCCTTTCCGCCGCCTTCGGCATGGCCATGGGCCGGGACATCCAGAAGAAGGATTTCCACGTGGTGGCGGTGGTGGGCGACGCGGCCATCCCCAACGGGCTTTCCATGGAGGCGCTTAACAACATCGGCGACCACCCGGACCTGAACCTGACGGTCATCCTCAACGACAACGAAATGTCCATTTCCCCCAGCGTCGGCGCCATGACGAGCTACCTCAACAAGATCCTCGCGGGCAAGTCCTACAACGAGGCCAAGACCCACGTGGAGCGATTCATCAATGGCATCCCCAAGGTGGGACACCAGATGCTGCAGATGACCCACCACGCCGAGGAGGCACTGAAGGGCTTCATGACGCCCGGGACACTTTTCGAGGAGCTGGGGCTCCGCTATTACGGCCCCATCGACGGCCACGACTTGAGGACGCTGGTGGAGATCTTCAAGAAGGTAAAACAGCTCAAGGGGCCCATCCTGCTGCACATCGTCACCCAGAAGGGGAAAGGCTACGGCCCGGCTGAGGAAAACCCGGAAAAGTTCCACGGCGTGACCGTCTTCGACAAAGGCACGGGAAAAAGCACCGCCGTACCGGTGCCCGGCGCGGCCCCGGCCTATACCAAGGTTTTTGGGGACGCCTTGATCGAACTGGCCAAGGACCATCCCAACCTGGTGGGCATTACGGCGGCCATGCCCGAGGGTACGGGCCTGAAGAAGTTTGGGGAAACCTTTCCGTCCCGCTACATCGACGTTGGCATCGCCGAGGGTCATGCGGTTTGCATGGCTGCGGGGCTCGCCTGCGAGGGCATCAAGCCTGTGGTGGCCATTTACTCCACCTTCCTCCAAAGGGCCTACGACCAGATCATCCATGACGTTTGCCTGCAGAAGCTGCCGGTTGTTTTCGCGCTGGACCGCGGCGGGCTGGTGGGCGAGGACGGTGAGACCCACCAGGGTGCCTATGACCTTTCCTACTTGCGCTGCGTGCCTAACATGACGGTGATGGTTCCCTCGGACGAAAACGAATTGAGGAACATGCTTTCCACGGCGGTGGGGCACAACGGCCCTATCGCTTTGCGCTACCCCCGTGGTAACGGGGAAGGGGTCAAGATCGAGGACGGCTTTAAGAAACTGGAAATCGGCAAAGGGGAACTGCTCTGTGAAGGCAAGGATTACGCGTTCCTGGCCGTGGGACGCATGGTGGGCGTGGCAAAGCAAGCGAGGGATATCCTCAAAAAAGAGGGGCTGGAAGGCTTCGCCGCCAATATGCGCTTCGTGAAACCCCTGGACGAGAAACTGCTTCTTTCCATCGCGGCCAAGACCAAGGTGCTCTTAACCTTGGAGGAAAACTCGGTGATCGGCGGATTCGGAAGCGCCGTGTTGGAGGCCCTCCAGAAGAACAACGTGGCGGACATCGCGGTCAAATGCCTGGGCATCCCGGACCGTTTCATCGAGCACGGCAAGCCCCAACTCCAGAGGGAACTTTGCGGCTTGGAACCGGCCCAGGTGGCCGAAGCCGTGCGCAAGATGCTCAAGGACCAGCAGCCCTACATGCTGGGAGTTGTGTCCTAGTTAAAACTTAAACCGCTGTCATTGCGAGGAGTGGCCGCCGAATAGGCGGCCGGGTACGACGAAGCAACCTCAGTTGAAATAGGCCTCTTCCCAAGGAAGTTAATTTGGAACTGGGGTTGCTTCGGGCAGAGTCGGTCCCCTATTCGGGGACCAAGCCCTCGCAATGACAGCAAATTTCGTTTAGGGGTTTAATGTTGTCTTTCAACCGCCGTTTCGCTTTTTTCCTGGTGCTGGACGCCTTGATCCTTTTGGGCCTGATGGGGGTCTTCGCGGCGGTCAACCACGCCTTTGTCCCCGAGACCTCCCAACCTCAGTTGGACCCCCTGGTCTACGGCAATTCCCTGACCCCGACAACGGCGGTCATTCCCCAGACCCTCGCCGTCCAGGAGCCTGCGGGCGCCATTATGGAGGCAACGGATTCGGATTCCTTCAACCTGCAAAGGATCATTTCCAAGACCGTCCAGGTGACCGTCCACACGGTGCAAATGGGGGAAAACCCCTGGACCATCGCCAAGAAGAACAACCTCGACATCTACACCCTCATCGGTGCCAACCCCGGCATGCCCTTCAAGGTTAAGGTCAAGCAGCTCTTGAATATTCTTTCCCGCAAAGGAGTGCTGCACACCGTGGAGAAAGGCGAGAATCTTTCCCAGATCGCCTCGGACTACGGCGTGGACGAGAAGGCCCTCAAGGTGGAAAACGGCATTACCTGGTGGAAGGGTCTGCGCGAGGGCGACGTGGTCTTCATCCCCGACGCCAAGCCGCTCTTGATGGTCCAGGAGTGGAAGGATTATTTCAGCCGCAGGGGCCTTTTCGGAGACCCCTTGGGGCGCTGGGAGAGGATCAATTCCACCTTCGGTCGGCGTATTGACCCCTTAACCGGTGACATCCGGCACCACAACGGCGTGGACCTGCACGCCAAGTACGGCGACCCGGTTTACGCGGCGGCCAAGGGCAAGGTCGTTTTCACCGGTGTGTCCGGCGGCTACGGCAACTTGATCGTGGTGGCCCACGGCAACGGCTACCAGACCTATTACGGACACTTGTCCAAAATCTACGCCAAGACGGGCCAAAGGGTGCGGCGGGGAGCCCTGATTGGCCGGGTGGGCGCCACGGGGCGCGTGACCGGGCCGCACTTGCATTTTGAGATCCGCAAGAAGGGTCGGGCGGTAGACCCGCTTCTCTACATCTAAAAGCAGGTGTTAGGTTCTACTGATGTTTACATTTACGGTTACACCAAACGCTATATCTGGAAAAGCGTTTGGTGTAACTCAATAATGCAAACACAATAGAGGCTAGGCCTGGCCGTAACCTAAAACCTGTTATCTTTTGAAGATCAACTTGGAATTCCATTTAACTTCGTAAAACCAGGCAAAAAACGCCTTTTCATTGGAATTTCCAAGAGTGCGTGCTAAGGTAACAGCCACATGGACCCAAGATTTGTTAAAGAAAAGGGCACCGAAACCTATACCGGAAACGAGCTGATCCTGAAAGGCGGGCTGGAAGCAGGCCTTAATCTGCTTACCGGCTATCCCGGCTCCCCCGTAGCGGACGTCTTCGAAGCAGCGGCCAACGCCACACCCTATCTCAAAGAACATGGCATCCTCGCCCAAATCGCCAATAACGAGGCACTTTCGGCCGCCAGGCTCAATGGCGCCCAAATGGCCGGTTTAAGGGCCATTACGGTCATGAAATCCGTGGGATTCCATGTGGCCGCGGACGCCTTGGTGGCGGCCTCCCTCGCCAAGAGGGGCCATCAGGGGGCGGGCGTGATCGTCATCGGCGATGACCCCTGGAGCGACACCACCCAGGTGCCTGTGGATTCCCGGCGCCTTTCCGACCACCTTTTTATCCCGGTTTTGGAGCCCGCAACCTTCCAGGAGATCAAGGACTGGGTCAAGCTGGCCTTTGAGCTTTCCGAGGAAGCCGACCTTTTCATCGCCTACCTTCTCATCACCTATACGGCGGAGGGGGGGGGCAGCGTGGAGGTCTACCCCAACCAGCCGCCCAAGGGTTTTTCCACCCTGAACAAGGCCACGATCGACAGTTCCACCTTCGACATCAAGCATAGTATCGTCCTTCCCCCCCATACCGTGCCCCTGGAGCAGGAGGCACTGGAAGTCAAGTTTCCACGGCTTTTAGCCGCGGCCCGCAAGAAGGGTGTCAACCAGCTTTTGTCCGCCAAGGGTAGGGCTTCCTTTGCCTTTATCACGGCCGGCGCCAGCTATACCTACCTGGAACAGGCCTTGTCCGAGTTCGGGCTGACCGGCAAGTTTCCCATCCTCAAGCTGGGCCTGACCTATCCCGTTGATCCCGAAGCCGTCCAGGAAGTCCTGAAATACACCGACACCCTGGTGGTGGTGGAGGAAAAACGGCGGTTCATCGAAAGCCAGGTCCGGAACATCGTCATGGATCTTCAACAGTCCGGAAAAATAAAAACGGTGTCCCCGGTTTGGGGCAAGTCCTTTCCGGACGACTTGAAGGGGTTTCCCGCGGACCAGGGCTTAAGTCCCGCCGTGGTCATGAGGACCCTGGCGCCGTTTTTGGCAAAGTACGAGGTTTCCAGCGCGAAGGTTAAAAAAGAAATCCAGTTCATGGACAGCCTGGAAATGCTGGACGTTTCCATCCCCAAGCGCACGCCCTCCTTCTGCCCCGGCTGCCCGCACCGCGACTCCTCCTCGGTCTTCCTCCAACTGGTGGCGGACTTCAAGGACAAGGAGTATATGCGTAAGAAGCACAGGCGCGAGCCCATCGACATCCTCTTCCACGGCGACGCGGGCTGTTACGTGCTGCTTTTCATGCCCCCCAACGGCCCCTTGATGCACAACTACATCGGCATGGGCCTGGGCGGCGGCACGGGAGCGGGGCTTTCCCCCTTTTCCACCAACAAGTCGGTGTGCTTCATCGGCGATTCCACCTTCTTCCACTCGGGCCTGGCGGAAATTTCGGATTCCATCAAAAACAACCAGGACGTGCTTTACGTGGTCCTCGACAACAAGACGACCGCCATGACCGGCCACCAGCCCCATCCGGGCATGGAGAAGGACCTCATGGGCAACCCCACCTTCGGCCAGGATATTGAGAAGGTGCTGGGGGGGCTGACCAAGGGCCTGGACGTGTCCATCTCGCGGGTCAACCCGGAGCTGCGGGAGGATTACCGGGAAATATTGGAGGACATGATCCTGGAACCCGGCGTCAAGTTCGTGATCGCGGACAAGGAATGCGGCATCACCTACCACCGCCGCAAGAGGCAGGAACTTTCCCGGAGGAAGGCCAGACGGGGTTATTTGCCGGTCCAAACGCGCATCAACGTGAACGACCACACCTGCGAGTATTGCCTGGAATGCACGCGCCTGACCGGCTGCCCGGGCCTGGCCATCGAGGAAACCCCTTACGGCCCCAAGATGTCCACCGACCTTTCCTATTGCGTGTCCGACATGGCCTGCACGCGCATCAAGGCCTGCCCGGCCTTCGAGGAACTCACCATCATCCGCAGGAATAAGCCGGTCGCAGTCCAATTACCCGACCCTTCCCATATCCCGGTGCCCGAGCCTTTCCAGTTCGACGAGGACTGGCGGGGCTATATCGCCGGCGTGGGCGGCATGGGCATCGGCAGCTCCACGGCGGTTTTGGTGAGGGCCGCCATGAAGCACGGCTACCACGTGACCTTCTGCGACAAGAAGGGAATCGCCATCAGGAACGGCGGCGTCTATTCCATGATCACCTTCTCCAAGAAAAAGAAGGTGTTGGCGCCCCTCATGCCCCAGGGCAAAGCCGACCTGCTATTGGGCCTGGACATCCTGGAAGCGGCCCGGGGAATTGACCCCCGCCTCCAATTCCGCATCGGCTCCAAGGAATACACCCATTCGGTGGTCAATACCCACAAGACCCACACCATCCTGACCCTCATGGGCCTGGACGACTTCAACCCCGCCCAACTAGCCGAGCTGTTCAAGAAATACACCAAGGATTACGCGGGCGCGGACATGAGCAAGATCGCCGAGGACTACTTGGGCAACAAGGTGTTCGTGAACATCCTTCTCCTAGGCGTGGCCTTCCAGCGGGGCCTCCTGCCCCTGACGCTCAACGAGATGATCGACGCCATCAAGGACAACTTCAACCCTAGCGCGGCTAAGCACAACATCGACGCCTTCCACTTGGGGCGGGATTTGGCCGTTCACCCCGAGAAATACCAGGCGGAAGTCCGCATGGGATTCCAGGAAGTATTGATGAAAAAAGCCTCGCTCTTGGGCGGGAGCCGCGCCAGCGCCTACCTGGCCATGGCCGGGGAATTCCTCCAGGCCTGGGAAGGGGACGAGGAAACCCGCATGCAGTTCGTGAACCGGCTTTACGACTTGGTAGTCTTTGAAAATTGGGCCTATGCCCAGAAATACCTGAACCGAGTGATGGCAACCCTGAAGAAAGACACCAAGGCCTCCGATTTCAGCGTGACGAAGGCGGTGGTGAAGTACCTGCACAAGGTGATGGAGATAAAGGACGAGGTCTATGTGGCCCACCTCCTGACCAGCCCGGAAAAATACGAGAAGGACGCCCGGCGTTACAAGGTGGACTTGGCCGCCGGGGACAGGATCGTGTACCGCCACTTCAACCGGCCCGAATTCGACGTTTTGGGCATGAAGATCCGCTTTGACCTGAAGAGCCGGGATTGGATGCTCCATCTCATGAAGCGCATGAAGTTCCTGCGCCGCCTGCTGCCCGCCTGGCACAAGAGGGAAAAGGCCTTTAGGGAATGGTACACGGCCCTAGTGGACCGTTTTGAATACACCAGCCCTGAGCAGTATGAGAGGTGGGAGAAGGTCTTGAGCCTGCCCGAGGAAGTCCGCGGCTACCGCGCTGTTCGCTATCCCAAGATGGAAAACGCCATGAAAATGGCGGAGGTCATCTTGTCCGGAAAAGAAATCCCGCAATCCCACAAACCTGCCGGTTCACCTAAAGAATTTTCCAAAGTGTAATTTTTTTTAATTAACTAGCTTAATTCCTCGCGGCTTGCCGCGAGGTTACCTTATCCGTTAGCCTGGAGTGGATGCGAACGGTCCGAAAGTCGGCGCACAACGCCTATCAAATCCACTACCATTTTGTTTTTCCAGTGAAGTACCGGGGAAAAATATTCCGGCAAAAGGACCGTGAACAGACACTGGTTCAAATATGCGAGGAA
>JASHQZ010000345.1 GCA_030038835.1 candidate division FCPU426 bacterium | reverse complement strand
GATTAAGGGTGGCGGGGAAGCGGAAGGAACAGCGCGGTGCCGCCGCCAAGGGAAACTTGATTCAGGGGTCTTTCCAAATCAAAAGGAGCCTCGCATGAAAGTCCCGATTTTGATCCTCGCCGGTTTAATACCCGGGTTCCTTCGGGCCGAAGGTTCCTCCTTTAGGAAGGACCTGTCGGCTTATTACAAAAACACCAACGATTTGGCGTCGCGGGAAAAGGTCATCCAGGATGTCCTCGCGATGAAAAAAGCCCCCGCCCTGCCCAAGGCGGTGAACCCCTTGAAGAAGGCTGGCGAGGACTCCCTCCAAAAGTCAAAATTCCTGGAAGCATCCCAATCCCTGCAAACAGCTTCGGACTGGGCGCCGTGGGACACCGGCATCTATAGCGATTTGGCCCAAGCCCAGGAGAAAGCGGGCCTCTATCCCGAGGCCATTCAAAACCTGAATCTTTATTTGCTGGCCGCGCCTGAAGCAAACGACCGTCCGCAGGTCCAGGGCCGAATCCAGAAACTGGACGACGAGAACAAGCACTGGATGGCGGACCTGATCGAGCACTTGGATGTGGATAGCGCGGGAAACACGCTGGCCGCGCGGTTCGGGGAGATGGGGCCCGCCGCCAAAATCGAAGTGCCTTTCCTGGTCAAAGCCCTAAAAAACAACGATGAGGATACCCGGGTCGGCGCCGCCATGCTTTTGGGGTTGATGGGGCCGGACGCGGCCGGGGCCATGCCCGCCTTGGTGGACCGGTTGGACGATCCGGTGACAACCGTCCGGGCACAGGCGGCCGACGCGCTCTCGAAAATGGGGCCCGGCGTCGTCCAATTCATGCCGGACTTGATCGATTCCTTGAGGGACGACGACGCGAACGTCCGGATCAGCGCCTCCTTCGCCCTGGGCAATATCGGGCCTGGAGCCGTGAAGGCGGTTCCGGCCCTGGCTAAGGTTTTGAGGGATCCAGACCCCTGGGTCCGGTCCAACGCGGCCTATGCGCTGGGAAAAATCGGCCCGGGCGCCAAGGAGGCCTTGCCGGCCTTGGAGGGGATGTCGAACGACATTGACCCGGCGGTGAAGAAAAACGCGGCTTGGGCGGTGCAAAAAATCAAAACGGGGGCCGATTAACCTTTGCTGGAATTCATAACATTAAAAATTTGGATGAAAAAGGAGTGAATTATGGGACGTTTCGTTCTCATCGGCTTGGGTTTACTGTTTTTTGCCTCCGGCCGGGCTTTCGCCGGTCCGAACGGTGATGGCGCAACCACCACCCCGATCAAACACCTGGTGGTCATCTTCCAAGAAAACGTCTCCTTCGACCATTACTTCGGGACTTATCCCAAAACCATCACTGACGCCCAGGGCCGGGTGGTCTTCCGGCCCAAAAAGGGCACTCCGGCGGTGAATGGGCTGGGGGAAGACTTGCTGACCCACAACCCCAATTCGTCCCAGCCCTTCCTCCTGACCGAACAGGTCACTTGCGACCAGGACCACAACTATACCGCCGAACAAAAGGCCTATGACGGCGGCAAGGCGGACGAGTTCGTCGAGTACACCGAGGGAGCGGGCTGCGACACGCCCTATGAGGTCATGGGCTATTACGACGGCGGCATCGTGACGGCCATGTGGAATTACGCCCAGAACTTCGCCATGAGGGACAATTCCTACAATACGGTCTATGGGCCCTCTACTCCCGGGTGCCTGAACCTTGTTTCGGGCCAGACCGGCGGGGCCAAGGCAACGGCCCCCAGCCCCAAGGTCGTGGACGGAACCATCATCGGGGACCTGGACCCCTATTACGACAGTGCCTCCAAGGAGGGGAGCCCCCTCCTTAAAATGACGGGCAAAAACGTGGGCGACCTCCTCAACGCCAAGAATGTCAGCTGGGGATGGTTCCAGGGCGGTTTCCGGGACCCTTCCCAGGCCCATACCTGCGCCGACGCCGATGAGAAACAGGATTACACCCCCCATCACGAACCCTTCCAGTATTACGCCTCCACCTCCAACCCCAAGCACCTGCCGCCTACCGGCCCCCAAATGGTCGGAAAGAACGACCAGGCCAATCACCAATACGACCTGGAAGACCTTTGGAGCGCCCTGGATTCGGGAAACCTGCCGGCCGTTTGTTTCCTGAAAGCCCCCGGCTACCAGGACGGCCATGCCGGACATTCGGGACCCCTTTGCGAGCAGGAATTCCTGGTGGAGACCATCAACCGCCTGGAGAAATCGCCCGACTGGGCGGATATGGCCATCATCATCAGCTATGACGATTCGGACGGATGGTACGACCACCAAGCCCCGCCGATCATCAATTATTCCCATATCCCCTCCGTCGACTTCCTGTCTTCCCCGAATCCTCCGGTTCCGATCTTGGGCGGCATCCAGGGGCGAATGGGTTACGGCCCCCGCCTGCCCCTGCTGGTCATCTCCTCCTTCGCCAAGGTTAATTATGTGGACCATACCTTGACCGATCAAACGTCCATCCTGCGGTTCATCGAGGACAATTGGGGCCTGGGCCGTATCGGTGGAGGGTCCTTTGACGCCATGGCCGGGTCCCTCGGGGGCATGTTCGACTTTAGCGGTGGTCCAAGCGCCCATCCTTTGTTCCTGGACGCCCAAACCGGCCAACCCGCGGGAGGCAGGCAGAGCGATTAAGATTTGGGTTTCCGAGGTAACAGGCCCAAGGGATTGCCAATCTCGTTCCGGCCGAATTCAATCCGTGGCCTAAAGCCATCCCAGCCGAACACGGTGAATCCAGTCGTGGACAACATTTTTGATTTCGACGCGTATAGTTTTATTTAAAGAAGAATCATGAGGCGGGGGATAGTAGTTAAAAAAGTTTTCGCAACCTTTTGTAAAGGCCGGCGGCGTCCAAAAGCCGTCCTCAACTCATTTGAACCGGAGGGAAGTGATGAAAAGTTTGAGTAAGTTGGGTCTTCTTTCAGTCGTCCTGGGTTTAGCGGGAATGGCATCGGCCCAAGAAACGGTAAGCCAGGGATATCAGATAATCCGGAAGGTTCACCTGGACGGCGATGGCGGATGGGATTACCTCAAATTCGACAAGGAAGGCCGGCGGCTCTACGTCGCCCACAACAACAGCGTGCAGGTCTTGGACGGCGATACCCTGAAGCTGATCAGGACCGTCGAGAAAGTCCAACATCCCCACGGCGTGGCGCTGGCCCCCGAACTGGGCAAAGGTTACGCCTCCAGCGGCGACCCGGGCAGCGTGGTGGTCTTCGACCTGAAAACCTTCAAGACGATCACCGAAATCCCCTCCAGCAAGGATACGGACGTCATTACTTACGACCCGGCTTCCGGGTACGTCTTCACTTTCAACGGCGACAGCGGCAATTCCACCGTGATCGACCCGAAGACAGACAAGGTGGTCCAGGTGCTGGACTTGGGCGGCAAACCCGAGTTCGCGGTCCCCGACGGCAAGGGTTACCTCTATGATAACCTGGAAAGCAAGGACCAGGTCATCCGGATCGATACCAAGACCCTCAAGATCGAGAAACGGTGGAAATTGAAACCAGATTCCTCGCCCTGCGGCATGGCGCTGGACCTGGACCACAACCGGATTTTCGTCGGGTGCCACAATAAGACCCTGGTGGTCCTGAACGCCCAAAGCGGAAAGATCATCCAGGAACTGCCGATCGGGGATCATGTGGACGCGACTTTTTTTGACCCCGACTCACAGACGGTCTTCGACACCTGCGGTGACGGCACTTTGAGCGTGATCCACGAGGATTCCCCCGGCCAGTACAGCGTGGTGGAAAACGCCGCCACCGAATGGGGCGCCCGCACCATGGCTTTTGACCCTCAAACCGGGCATATTTTTTCCGCCACAGCCCAAATGGAACCGCCGTCCACGCCG
>JASHQZ010000344.1 GCA_030038835.1 candidate division FCPU426 bacterium | reverse complement strand
GGGCATCCTTGCCATTTCAGCGGGAGATAACCCGCGAATCGTGGAAGAAAAGTTGAAAGCTTTCCTGCCGCCTCGCATGAAGATAGAAATGGAAGCAGCCAAGGCCCAAGAGGGTGGGGAGAAGGAAGAATAGGTTTCATTGCCCCTCACTGAGGGAGAATAAGGTTGGAGACTCGAAATGCCTAAACGCAGAAAAGGAGGCCACGAAGCGGGATTGGAAATGGAATCCGGCGGTATGATGCGCTGGCTTTTGACCTACGCCGATTTGATCACGCTTTTGTTAGCCACTTTCGTCATTCTTTACGCGGTATCGGCCACCCAAAGCAAAATCACCGTGGAGGAAATAAAGGCCGCGATCAAGGCCGTGTTCGGGCCGATTGAGGGCAATACGGCTATTTTGCCTTCCCAAAGTTCGAACGCGGGGGAGAATTACAAGATCATCCCGGGAGAACCACGGGAGGGGGGACCGGTGGGAGGACCGAATAAGCCCAAGTTCAATCCCCTGGGCGATCAGGAAAAGGGACTCGTGCACGCTTTACAGCCGCAGTTGGGCGCCAACAAGGTTTATATCCGCAAGGAGGCTCGTGGGCTGGTGATTAGCCTCTTGACCGACAAAGTCCTTTTTGATATTGGCGATTACCATTTGAAACCGGAGGGAAGGGAAATGCTCGACAAAATCGTTCCTTTCTTGAAAAAAGACGCAAGCAAGAAAATAGCGGTTGAGGGTTACACGGATGATCTTTCCGTCCATACGGGCAAACTACCCAGCAATTGGGAGCTTTCCGCGCTGAGAGCCACCGCCGTGGTAAGGTATTTGGTGTCGGAAAAGGGCTTGGATCCCAGCCGTTTTTCGGCGGCGGGCTATGGGGAATACCAACCCTTGGTTCCCAACATCAGTGAAGCGAACCGTCGACTCAATCGCCGGGTCGACATTGTCATCATGAATTTAGATTAATAAATTAAGGAGGGATGAAAATGGCAGATCAAGGTGAGAGGGGCGCAAGGGGGCTGTTGACAGTTTTGCTGATTATCAGCGCGCTGACGCTGGCCGGGTTGGTTGGGTTGGGAGCCTTGGTCTTGACCAAGGTAGGCACCATGGCTAATCCGCAGAAGGAGGCCAAGGTCATTGAGCAAAAGCCTGAGCCTGGGAAAATATACGACCTGGGGATCTTTACCGTGAACCTGGCCGACGAGGAAGCCTCGCGTTACGTCCGGGCTCAGGTTGAAATGGAATATAGCCCCGTGAATCCCGAGTTGGACAAGGAAATCAAACTTCGGGACGCGCAGTTCAAGGACATGGTCAACAGCCTTTTGAACGACCGCACAGCCTCGGAATTAGCCACCTCCGAGGGTAAAGAACAGTTTCGCAGGGAGTTACAGTTAAAAATCAATGAGGCCTTGAAGTACGGGGCCATCACGAATGTCTACTTGACCCAATTCGCTGTGCAATAATTTAAGACGGCCTAGGTTTCGATAGGGAAAGGGGGGAGAAAAAATGGACGATTTGCTATCCGACGGCGAAGTAAGCGCTTTGCTTTCCGAACTGGATGTGGGCATGGCCGGCACGGGAGCCTCTGAGCCCTCCACTTCAGCCGGAGCTGCGGCTGTCCCTGAAGCCGGTATCACCATAGATGAGCAGGGGCGGAAGATTAAGACGTACGACTTCAACCGTCCCAACCGGTTTTCCAAGGACCATATGCGGACCCTGGAAATGTTGCACGAGATCTTTTCCCGGGGTTTTACCGCCTCGGTGGCGGCTTATTTGCGCACGGTGGCGGACATCAAGGTGGTTTCGGTCACCCAACTGCCTTTTCGCGAATATACTATGTCGCTCCCCAGGCCCGACTGCATTTTCGTGCTGAAAATGGAGCCACTAGACGGCTCCTTCCTATTGGAGATCAACCCGGAGCTGGTCCTTACCCTGATAGACCGCATCCTGGGGGGGCCGGGCAAGGCTCCGACCGCCCCAAGGGAATTGACCTTGATCGAACAGTCGGTCATCGAAAAGATTGTCAACCGGGGCTTGGAGACCTTGCAGGAAGCGTGGCTGAAGGTGGGCCATTTCCAACCTAAATTGACAGGTTACGAGACCACCGCCCAGTTTGTGCAAATCGTAGCACCCAATGAAATCGCCGCGGTGATTGAGTTTGAGGTCAAGGTCAACGAAGTGACGGGCAAGATGTCTATGTGCATACCCTATGTGGTCTTAGAGCCCATCATCGGCGACTTGTCGGCCCAAAAATGGTTCACCGTTGGGAAAAAAGAATCCACGGCGGAGACCGTGGAGAGCCTCACAAAGGTCATGCGCGAGGCCATGATGCCCATCGTCGTCCGGGTCGGCTCGGCTCAGATTACCGTGCAAGAAATGTTGAGGCTGAGGGCGGGCGATGTCATCCGCCTAAATACTAGCCCCCACCAGGAGATTGAGGTGCTGATCGAGGGCCTGGTCAAATTGAAGGGGCGTCCGGGCGTTTCCTCCAAAAAGAAAGCCCTCCAAGTGACCAAGGTTTACTCGCCGGAAGAGAAGATCTAAGGAAAAGGTCCATGGCCGACACGGGAAAACTTCAAAGTTTCGGGGAAGAGGCTGCGGCGGATTTGGCCCAGTCCTTGACAGGCCTTTTGGGCCGCGATGTGGGGGTCTCCTTGGCCCATGTTTCCGAGACGGACCCAACTTCCGTGTCCGCCGCCCTTGATTCCCCTTACTTGTTCTCCTTCTTCAATGGGACGGGCGGATTGGAAGGTTCGACGCTTTTTTTGGCTAAGGAAAAGGATGCGGCCATCATGGCAGACCTATTAATCGGCCAGGATGGAACTAGCGCTCCGGAAAAAATGACCGAGATGCACCTTTCGGCCTTCGGGGAAGTGGTTCACCAGGCTGCCGAGGCGTTCACCCGCGGCGCTAAAAAAATGGCCGGGTCCAAGGCCCTCTGGGAAGCCGGAGAATCAACGGCCCAAGACCCTGCGGCGGTCGGCCAGATCCTCTCCCGCTTGGGAGGGGCCTTCACTGCTTTAACTTTTAATGTCTTTATCCAGGATCTTTTATCCAGCGAAGTTTTGCTTTGTCTTCCCGATCCGGTGGCGGATGGACTCACCTCCGGAGAAGAAAAAAGGGCGGTGGGAACCGGCGTTGGCGTCGGCGCATCCCCTAGCCCCAAACCATCCGGTGTTTCAACCGTAAACACCCAACCGAGGGCAGGAGGTGCTCAAGTGGAACAGTTAGAGAATGAATTCGCAGGGTCGGCCCGACCGACCGGGGGCAATATTGGCCTGCTTTTGGACGTTCCCCTGAAACTCACAGTGGAACTGGGGAGAACCACCAAGCTGGTAAAGGAAATCCTGGCTTTGGCGCCAGGCTCGGTAGTGGAACTGGATAAGTTGGCTGGCGAGGCCGTGGACATCCTAGTAAATGAAAAATTGATCGCCAAGGGGGAAGTGGTCGTGATTGACGAGAATTTTGGCGTCCGGATCACGGAAATTATCAACCCCGAGGAACGGCTGAACGCTGTCCAGCCCTAATCCGGGGCCGGGAGGGTACAGAGTTCCATGGCCATGACCCATTCACCCCACCTCAATACCTGGAACCTTTCCTTCCTTTGGCTGGGGTTGGTTTTAGGGGTTTGTTATTTGCCGACGCCCTATGGCCCACCTGCGCGGGCTCAGGTGGACGAAAAAAGTGCGTTGTTTGAACAGGCTTCCTCCGGCCAATCCAATCCGGCATCTGTTACCCAACCCATGGCCCTTCCTGAAGAAGCTCCTACCCCTTCCCCGGGGGTTTTTTCCGCTTTTGCCCGACTGATTTTGGCCTTGGCTGTTACCATCGGTTTGATCGTTGTCACTGTATGGGGATTGAAATGGATTTGGGAAAGAAAGGGCCTGGGTCAATGGGCCGACGAAGGGAAAGTGGTTCGGGTTTTGGCTTCCACTTACCTGTCCCCCCGCAAATCCATCTACCTCGTGGAAGTGGGAAAGCGGATTCTGGTGGTTGGAGTGGGAGGGGAGGAGATGACGTGCCTGGATGTTATCCGTGAGGAACAGGAAGTGGAGGCCTTGCGCGGCGCAGCCCAGCAAGGATTTACCGGGGTTTTTAACCGCGTGATGCAGAAACACCAGACCGCCGACACGGAGGCCGAGGCCAGCCGCCTTCTGGAGGAAAGCAGCCAGGCGGTAGGTAGTTATGTGGCCCAATTAAAGAATATGAAGAAAAAAAGCACTCCCGAATCAACGGAAGGAAAAAAATGAAGTTGAGACTCACTCGGGTCACCGCCTTAAGCGCGTTTCTTTTTCTCGACACCGCCTTAGGGTCTTGGGCCGCAGATATCCCCTTCCCGACCATTCATATTGGCGTGGACCAGGCCAAAAATGCCCAGGATGTGGCCATGAGTCTCCAAATCCTGCTGGTGTTGACGGTGCTATCGCTGGCACCGGCCATCCTCATCCTAATGACTTCCTTCACCCGTATCGTGATTATCCTGTCTTTCCTGAGGCAGGGTTTGGGGACCCAACAAACCCCCCCAAACCAGGTTTTGGTGGGCCTGGCGCTTTTTCTAACCTTTTTCACTATGCAGCCCACATTTGAGCGAGTCGACAAGGAGGCACTGACTCCCTACTTATCGGGGAAACTGGGCACCTCGGAAGCGTTTCAAAAAGCCCAGGACCCTTTACGGGAATTCATGTTCAAGCAAGTCCGGGAAAAAGACCTGGCGCTCTTCGTCGCATTGTCCAAATCCAGCCGGCCCCGCACACCCGCGGATATCTCCACCTGGGTGCTGATCCCGGCTTTCGTGATCGGGGAACTAAAGAAATCTTTTGAAATGGGGTTTATCATCTT
>JASHQZ010000343.1 GCA_030038835.1 candidate division FCPU426 bacterium | reverse complement strand
AAAATGGCGAAGATTTTCCGATCTATGCAGTTTATTCCATTTGAAATGGGGCCTCTGGCCCCCATGGAAAACTGCATGACCCTCATTATCTTTTTCAGGCGAAGCCTGATTTTGAAAGCGGTCAATGAGGGTAAGGGACCGGGCGTTACTACTGGTAGCTTCGCCCATAAATTTGAAGATCTTAATCCTCTTTGGTTCCGGCTCGGCCGGGTTAGGATTAGGATTTCCGGTAGACTCGTTTCACAATCGTGTAGGGCTGGTCTTTCACTTCTTCTATGACCTTTTTAAGGTAAAGCCCGATCACACCCAGGGACAACATGAGGATGCCGCCCACCACCCAGATCGACGCGAAAACACTCGTCCAGCCGGGAGTGATGGACTCCGCCAGCCATCGGTAGAGAACCCATATGAAAATGACGATGGAGAGGAAAAAGACGGCGAGCCCGAACCAAAACATCGCGAAAAGCGGCGATGTCGAAAAGGAAACCATGGAGTTTACGGCCAGCAAAAGCTTCTTGCCGGCCGTATAGGTCGTCTTCGAATGGCTCAATTTAGTCACGAGATGGGGTATTTGGCGGAACCCGACTTGTTCATACACGCCTCCTATAAAAAGGTCCCGGTCCCGGTGCCTCAAGAGGGCGTCCACATACCGCCTCGTCATGAGCCGGGCGGTAACGTGATTCTCCGGCATTTTGAACTGCGCCAAGAGGTTAAACGCCTTGTAAAACAAGGCCCCCCAAAGGCGTTCGAAAAAGCCGCCCTTCCTCCTGCCTTGGACCCCATAGACCACATCGGCTTCCGGCTCGGTTTTCAACCTTTGGTGGAAGTCCACCACCCACTCAGGGCTTTCTTCCAAATCGATCTCGATCAAAAAAACGTATTCTCCCCGTGAGTAATCCATGCCGGTCATCATGGCCTTGTGCTGGCCGAAATTCCTCGACAGGTCGATAAGCACGATGTGGGGGTCTTGTCCCTGGACCGCGACGGCTTCCTCCAGCGAGTTATCCGGGGAACCGTCGTTCACCAGGACGATTTCGTAGTCATTCGTTATCTTTTGGGCTGCATCGGTCATCCGCCGGTGGAACTCGTCTATATAGGGAGCCGAGTGATAGAGGGAAGTCACTACGGACAAGTAAGGTTTGTGGGTCTCGGTCATTTCGGCGGGGCCGCCCTTTTGGATAAAGTGACGAGGCCGGTTCCACGGCTGACGATGATGGAACCGGCTGGAACGGAGCCCTGGATCACGCAATTGCAGCCAAGGCTGGCGTTTTTCCCGATTTTGGATCCGGGCATGACGGTTGATCCCGACCCCACGATGCTATGGTTCCCAATGGAGACATTTCCTGTCAATTTGGGGGCGTCCAAGGTTTGTTTCGAATAGTCCGCGGATTTGGTGAAAACACTGACGTGCGTGGAAAGGCCGGAATGTGGGCCCATCCGGATGGTTCCGCCCGTCCCGCCCAAAAAACAGAATGGGGAAACATGCACGTTTTTTCCCAAAAGGATATGGCCGGTCAGGATGCTGAAAGCATCGATGCGGACTCCATCCCCCAGTTCGCCCTGGACCGAAAAAAAACGGGCGTCTTTGGAAACAAGGGTCGCTTTCCCAACGGACTTGAAACCGATCTTCAGGAGATCTTCCCTGCTATAAATATTGAACATGTGGTTTCACTTTTAACGGTGCCAAAGGTGCCCCATTTTTTCGGACCCATTGGGCACAGGCTACTGATCCACTTTTATTTTGACAAGCCCAAAATGGCGGCTTGAAACCGGCGAAAATCCCGTCGGTGGTGTCTGTAAATTTAATAGCGACTCACGTCTATCAAATTTTCTTCCGGATAAAAGAGCCGTCCTATCCCTTCATGCCCGGCTGCAAAGGATAATACCCGCCGAGATGAAGATGGCGCCAGCGATCTTTCCCCAGGTCAAGGGCTCATGGAAAAAATAGTGGCTCAAATAAATGACCGTGACCAGGCTTAACACGTTAAAGGGATAAGCCGTGCTAAGCGGCAGCTTGGTGAGGGCCGCCATCCAACTTAAGGCCGCGAAAAAAGCCGCGACCAAGGTGCTGAAGATCCACGGATTGAAAACCAGGCGTATCAAGAACAATATCCTTTCCATGGCCCCATCCGGGAAAGGGCCAGCCTGAACGACCTGCCACTTAACCACCAATTGCCCGTAAACGGTCAAAAGGATTGTCAACGCCACGAAAACAAATTCCATGTCAGTTTCCTTTCGAGTAATAATTTATTTTTTCGCGGCCACGTAATATTGGGCCCCGAGTGGAAATTTTCCGAGGAAAGGGGCAAGGAATCGGAAAGGGGGAACTCGAAATGGCGTGAAAAGGATATACCGTTTTTCAATGATATTTCCCTTCTCCTTCAAGAGCCCTTCAACCTCCCTCCTCTTCAAAAGGATGGCGTCATCGTCCATTTCGCAGCGGGAAACCGCGATCTGGGTCAGGGGATTCATGGGGTTGTGCTCGAAAACAACGACCAAGCCGCCTTTGCGGGTAACACGGAACATTTCCGCGGCGAAATGGCTCAACCTCTCCGGCAGGACATGGTGCATGACGCAGATGGCAAAGGTGACGTCCATGGAATGGGAAGGGTAAGGAAAGGTCCCGCCCGCGTAACGGCGGTAGGAGGCTCGGGGGTTCAGTTGTTTGGCCTTGCGGACCACTCCCGGACTCAAGTCCAGCCCATGCAGTTTGCGGAAATGCGGCGTTAAAAAACGGTCCGTAATTCCCACTCCGCAGCCCACATCCAGGATTTTCAACCGGGGGGGGGCGCCCACATAGCGGCGGGTCAGGTCCAATAGGCAATCCACCTTGACTTGGGTAAAAAAGTCCAGCCCTTGGCCGATGAAGGAAATGGACTTTTGGATTTCCTGGCGGTAGGTGTCTTTATGCCGTTCAAATTCCGTGCAAACGGTGGAGAGGGAGGATCGGGGCATGGGTATTCCGGGTTTAAATTTAAAATGGGATCGCCAAATATGTTGCCTGCCAAGTTTATCACAGGAAAGCCTTTTTCCAGGCCCGAAAGGAGGACACTATGCCTTTGGCGGGAAGGGTTGGTCCCGAACGGCTAAACCCACCCTTCGACTTTAGTTCATGGGTTCCGACGAGCTTTTAACTCAAACGACTTCCGGTATGGGAAACGAGAAAGGACATTGGAATTTCCTTCTTTGAATACGAATTCCACTAACGGAGTGTTTCCTTGACGGGAAGGGACCTTTGGGTTATACCTAGCCTGTATTTTTGGCAACCGTCAAAATTCGTTTTTACGGGTCCATAATGAACCGCCAGTTTAAACCCACCTCCATCCCCAAAGAACAAAATACCACTTCGAACAAAACCCTTTCCCTTTCGGAAACGATCGAACGCTTCAAAAACCCTTCCATTCCCTACGACCGCCTTATTATTGTTATGGCGTCCCTTGCTCTGGGGGCGTTTTTAATTCAAACTCATCCCACATTCAATCATTCCCTGATTGTGATCCTGCTTTGGGGAGTCGCCGTATCCCTGGTTCTCATCTGGTTCCCCCCGGTGCAGGGCTTTAACGCTTTTTCGGGGTCGGAGCTTCGGAACCTCAAAGGCCAAGTCGAATGGGACTGGAA
>JASHQZ010000036.1 GCA_030038835.1 candidate division FCPU426 bacterium | reverse complement strand
GTGTCGGGCGTAGGGCAACGGCTCAACGCAGTCCCAAGCGAGGGGCATTGTTCATGATTCCTTTTTGTTTTTAAATGTAAAAATTGTAGATTCAGGCCAAATATGCCGTTTTTAATCATTTATTCATGGATTTTGGCCAAATAAAAACAAAAAGCTAATAAACTTTCAGCCATTTCCTTACCTGATTCTCTTTTCGGGGAGCCTGTCCTATCATTGGCCGACTTCATCTATTCCAGGATTTCATTAAAACCATGGACCCACTCTTTGAAAAAGCCGAAATAGCCCGGGCCCTTTCCCAATTCAAAAGGGCCCAAGCCGTTTACCAGGGTCTTTTGAGGAAAAAAGGCCTCGATTCGGGACAAAAGGTGGAGGCCTACCTGGGCCTGGCGGATGTCGAGAGGATTCAAGGACTTTTCCCCCCCTCCTTAGCCCACTACCAACGGGCCGCCCGGTTGTTCAAGGGCCTCCATGGAAAAACCTGCTGGGACGCCCGGGTCGGCTGGGCCCTGGCGGCCCGGGCTTGCGGCCGTCCGAGGGAAGCCCTGGCCGTCCTCCAAAAAGCCCTGGCCGCCTATCAAAAGGAACGGGACCTCCAGGGCCAGGCTTTCACCCATTGGGCCTTGGGCGGCACTTGGCGGATCGCGGGCTATATGCGGCGGGGTTTGAGGGAACTTTTAGCCGCCCTGCGGATGTTCAAATCCCAAAAGGGATCGGAAGGAATAGCCTACACTTGCTGTGCCTTAGGCGGTATTTACCGCATGCTGGGACGCTACGCGGATTCGGGCAAGTATTACCGCGAGGCCAACCGCCGGATGCGCCAACGGAGGGATACCTTCGGCATCGCCTATTCCTATTGCGGCCTGGGGAACGTGGAGCGGATGGCGGGCCGTTTCCACCAGGCCCTCCCTTTCTACCGGAAGGCCGAAAAACTTTACGGCGCCATTGGGGACCAAGTCAGCTATGCCTACACCCTTTGGTCCCTGGGCACGACCTATAAGATGCTGGGGAGCTATGCCCGGGCCCAGGGGGCTTTTGGCAAGGCGGATCGTTTGTTCAGGAAAACCGGGGATACGCGGGGAAGGATTTATTCCCTGTTGGGCTTTGCCGAAGTGGAATTTTTAAAGGGACGCCGGGCCAAGGGTGCCGGTTGGTGGAAAAAAGCCAAGGCCATCGCGGATAAAAGCGGCTTTACTTGGGAAAAACTGCATGTGGAAGCCCTGAGGAATGGGCGGGTTCAACCCCTGGCGCCTTCTTACCAAATGGCCGGCTCGCGGTTCCACCCGGCTTCCCTTCCCGTGAACTGGCCCTAGGAAGGACCGCCTAACAAAAATCCATTTCACCACCAAGCTCACCAAGTCCACCAAGAACAGCGAACCAATAAGGGCTTTAAAATCTCAACAAATTACGATTTCTTTTTTGACTTTCTTGGTGAGCTTGTGCCGATTCACCATCAAGGAGTTAATGAAATCGGTACTATACCGACCTCTTTAACAGCTTTACGGAAGGTCGGCATGGTGTTCTTGGTGGTTCAAAAGGTCTTTGTTTATGATTTTTGTTAGAGGTGCTAAATAAAAGGGCGGCCTTGGGGGGACCGCCTTTTTTAAACCCGTCCGTTAACTTGAAATGACGCCTGTCGAATCCGAACCCGACTCCAGCCGCGCGATGCGCTCCGCCAAGGGCGGGTGGCTGGCGAAAAGCGACCCGCCGGGCGCCGAAATCTTCAAGGTCGCCACCGAAGCCGGTTCGGCCGGTTTGGGGCGGTCCACATATCTTTGAAGGGCCCTCAAGGCGTCCGCCATCTTGTGCCGGCTGGTCAACCTTCCCCCGCCCGCGTCCGCGCGGTATTCCCGCCACCTGGAAAACCACATGACCACCGCGAATCCCAGAAACCCGAGGACGATTTGCAGCAGCTGCCGGACGAAATATTGGGCCATGAAATTGCCGCCGCGGCGGTCGTTGCTGTTGCCCTGGGTCAGGAGGATGGAAATGACCCAGGACAGGAAAAACACGAAGGAGTTGACCACCCCTTGGAGGAGGGTCATGGTCACCATGTCGCCGTTCGTGATATGGGTCATTTCGTGCCCGAGCACGGATTCGATCTGTTCGTGGTTCATGGCGTTGAAAAGCCCGGACGAAACGGCCACGAGGGCGCTGTCCCGGCCCGGGCCGGTGGCGAAGGCGTTGGGGTCCGGGCTTTGGTAAATACCCACCTCGGGCATGGTGGAAAGCCCCGCCTTTTGGGCCAGCCCGTGGACGGTTCCAACCAGCCACCTTTCCTCGGCCCCTCCCGGGTTCTGGGGGTCCAAAACCTGCACCCCCATGGACGCCTTGGCCATCCACCGGGAAATCATCAGGGAAAAGAAGGCCCCCCCCATCCCCCAAACCAGGCAGAAGACCATCAGCGAGGGATAATCCATCCCGCTTCGGTACAAAAAGCCGTCGAGGCCGAGGAGATGGATGAGGACGTTGATGGTCACCATCACCAGCAGATTGACGATCAGGAACAAGCCGATCCGGCGGAGCCACATCATGTTTCTTCCTCCAAAGGGAATTGAACTATAGGCGGCGGACTGGGTGAAAAATCAACACGGTTAACCTACTCATCCAAGGCCGGGTTTTCAAGACGCAAAAAGTTCCGGCGACACTCCGCCTTATTAGGGGCGTTAACGGTCCGGGGCCAGTGTTTGCCGGATAAACTTTGAGACTTCCTCCATGGATTCCTGGGTGATCATGTGGGGCATGGGGAATTCCTTCAGCACCGGGTGGTACCCCGCCTGCTTCAAGGCTTCCGCGGCTTGGCGGGAGCCCTCCACCGGCACCACCTGGTCTTGCGTTCCATGGACCAGCAGGATCGGAGTCTCAAAGGGCGCTTGGGCCTTGGTCAAGCTGGCCCAAGGGTCGGGCATGTAGCCGCTCATGGAAACGATCGCGGAAATGCGGCCCTGATAGTTCAATCCCGCTTCCAGGGACATGACGCCACCCTGGGAAA
>JASHQZ010000342.1 GCA_030038835.1 candidate division FCPU426 bacterium | reverse complement strand
TGTTCTTGGTGCCCTTGGTGCCTTGGTGGTTCAACCGCCTTTAGTTTTTAAAGATGGACTTGGGTGGGCTTTTTGGGGCCCTTGGCGTGCTCTTCCATCGCCTTTTGCTTCTCGTGTTCCTTGGAAAGCACGATGTCCTTCACCGCTTTGCCGGCCGGGACCATGGGATAGACGTGCTCCTCGGCGTCCACCACCACATCCACCAGGTAGGGCCCCTTCCTCGTCAGGGCTTCCTCCAGCACTTGGGTGGTTTCCTTGGGCGTCTCGGCCCTGAGGCCCTTGATGCCGTAGGCGTCCGCCAGCTTCACGAAGTCCGGCTGGGCCGGGATGGAGGTGGCCGCGTAGCGCTTGTCGAAGAACAGGTCCTGCCACTGCTTGACCATGCCCATGAACTTGTTGTTGATGACGATGGTCTTCACGTTGAGGTCGTACTGCTGGACGATGGCCAGTTCCTGGAGCGTCATCTGGAAGCTGCCGTCGCCCGCGATGTCGATGACCGTGGCGTTGGGGTGCGCGAAGGCCACCCCGATGGCCGCCGGGAACCCGAACCCCATGGTGCCCAGCCCCCCGGAGGTGATCCAGCGCCGGGGCTTGTTGAACTTGTAGAACTGGGCCGCCCACATCTGGTGCTGGCCCACTTCCGTGGCCACGTAAGCGTCGCCCTTGGAAACGCGGTAGATCTCGTCGATGGCGAACTGGGGCAAAACCGGCCCCTTGGGGTCCTGCTTGTAGCCCAGGGGGTGCTTCTTGTTCCAGCCGTCCAGCTCGTCGTACCAGGCGTCGTAGTCCTTGGAACCGGCGCGCTTGGTCAGCTCCTTGAGGATGAACCGCATGTCGCCCAGCACGTGGGCGTCCACCTTCACGTTTTTCCCGATGGAGGTGGGGTCCACGTCGATATGGACCTTCTTGGAATGGGGCGAAAACTCGCTCAGCTTGCCCGTGACCCGGTCGTCGAAGCGGCTGCCGATGGCGATCAAAAGGTCGCAGTAAGTGAGCGCCATGTTGGCCCGGTAGGAGCCGTGCATGCCCAGCATGTCGATGAACTGCCGGTCCGCGGCCGGGTAGGCGCCCAGGCCCATGAGGGTCAGGGTGACCGGGATATTGGTCTTTCGGGCGAACTTGTAGAGTTCCTCGGAAGCCCCGGCGTTGATGACGCCGCCGCCCGCGTAAATGAGCGGGCGCTTGGCGTGCTTCAGGTATTCGGAGATCTTATCCAGTTCGTTCATGTCCGGCGTGGGCACGAACTTGGACAGGGGGATGGAGGGCTTTTCGGGGATTTCCACCTCCGCCGAGGCCGCCGCGATGTCCTTGGGGATGTCCACCAAGACCGGCCCGGGACGGCCCGAGCGGGCGATGAAAAAGGCGTCCCGCATGACCTGGGGCAGCTCCTGGATGCTCTTGACCAGGTAATTGTGCTTGGTGCAGGAGCGGGTGATGCCCACCACGTCCGCTTCCTGGAAGCCGTCGGTGCCGATGAGGGAGGTCGGGACCTGGCCCGTGATGGCCACCAATGGGACGGAGTCCATATAAGCGTCGGCCAGGCCGGTGACGATGTTGGTGGCGCCGGGGCCGGAGGTGACCACGCAAACGCCCACCTTGCCGGTGGATTTGGCGTAGCCCTCGGCCATGTGCACCGCGCCCTGTTCGTGGCGCGTGTCGATCATGCGGATCTTGTCCCGGTTCAGGTAGAGGGCGTCGTAAACGGGTAAAATGGCCCCGCCCGTAACGCCCCAGGCGATATCGACCCCCTCGCTCAAGAGGACCTCCACCACCATCTCCGCGCCTGTCTTGAACTTCGTCTTCTGCTTAGCCATGGTCTTCTCCCTTGATGTCTTCCAAACCTTGAGGCGGCGTGAAAGACCCAAATTTTACAATAATCCAAGGCTTTTTCGAGGTAATTCAGGGTAAAAAGGGCCTGAATGCTTGAAAAAAACCTAATTTAACCAGTGGGGGGTGTCTGCTTTGGCGGGAAAACCGGGCCTTAAAACAAAAAAGCCGCGGAAGTCCCGGTGGGCGGGACCCCGCGGCCTGGTAGCCGTCGTTAGGAGCGCACCGCCTCCGGACGCAAACCAAGTACCACTACCAAAAGGGCTAAGGCGGTTGCGATTCCGAAGGCCATGAGAAAGCTCCTTAAAAATGAACTGCGTGTGAAGAAATATACTGGCCCCGCCCCTCTTTGTCAAGCCGCCGGCCTAGGGGGATGGGTAATTCCTACGATCCCCTCTTTTCCGGGGTCATAATAGGATTTCATACCGGATGAAAAAGGCAATCATGCGTCAGCTGAAATCCTCGTCCCTGCTTCAAGGGAAAAGCGGACCCGTTGATCCCGAAACCGGGCTTAAGTTCCCCTGGATTTACCCGGCGCTTTATTCCCTCACGCTGGCCGTCCTCCTCTTTTTTTCCCGCTTCTACCGGCTTACCGCCCTTTCCTCCTGGCCGCGCCACGACGAATCGCTATGCGGGGCCCTGGCGATCCGCCTCATGTCGCGCTGGGATTGGACCCTTCGCCAGTTGGGGTTTTTGGTCACACCTTTGAGCAACTGGGGAATGGCTTTGTTCTTTCAGGTCCTCGGGCCTTCCTTAAAATCCCTCTGGCTTTATCCCGCCCTCGAGTCCTCGCTCGCCGTGGGGGCCGGTTACTTGGCGGCCCGCCAATTTTTGAACCAAAGGACATCCCTGGTGTTCGCGATATTCATGGCGGGTTCCTTTTGGCCGGCCTACGCGGCCAAATTCGCCCTTCCCTTGGACGCCATGCTGTTAATGGAAAACCTCTCCTTCCTGGCCCTGGGCGTTTTCTTAAACCACAAAGGCCTTGCGGGGCGGCCGGCCCTGGCGGCACTGGTGGGTTTTTTAACGGGCCTCGTTTTTTACGCCTCCCTGCCCTGCGGGCTGATCGCGGCCGTCATATCCTTCGCCATGGCTGCGCGGTGCTTGACGGCGGGAGGCCCGCGGAGGGGGGGCTACCTGTCTTTAGGTTGTTACGCGGGGGTTCTGGCGGCCGCCCTCGCCCCCTTGTTCCTGGATATTTTGGCCCGTGGAATGGGGAACTATAACACCTCCGCCCTGGCCACCCATTGGGACGCGCAACAGGCCCGGGTGGCGGGCGCCTACCTGGGTTCGATTTTTTTGTCCCGCCCGGGAGCGGCGGGTGACTACTCCCCCATCGGCGGGGCTTTTTTGAATCCGGTCCTAACCTTATTTTTCCTGGCGGGCCTGGTGAAAATGTGGGTTTCCCGCAAGGAACCGCTGTTCCAAGGCCTGGGCTGGTGCCTGCTCCTTGCCCTCGGCCCGACTTTTTTGACCGGGAGCCTCGAGTATTTCAGGACCGCCAATGCCATGCCTTTTGCTTTGGCCTTGGGCGCCATCGGCGCGGACTCCATTTTTGAAATCCTGGCTCCCCCAAAGCGGCTTTGGCTCTGCGCCCTCATCGCCTTGTCCCTGGCTTGGGACGGCTACAGGCTTTTAGTCCTTTACCCGGGGGAATGGTCCGTTCCCAATTCCAACTGGGCCGAGAATTACAAGTCCATCCGCGGGTGGCGCGCTTTCGGCGTGCTCTCGTACTGGGAAAAAAACCGGGGTCCGGGGTGTTATTTGGGCAACCTCGACACCCAGACGCTGGACCAAAGCCTGGCCATTGCCACTTTCCCCTTCAACGCGGCGGAAAACGGGAAATATAGTTTGGAGGATTCCGGCTGGGTGGCGGTCCTCACCAACTTGCATTACATGCCGTTCCTCAAAACCCGCTTTCCGGAGTGCCGGATCTACAGCCTGGATTGGGAACATAAGGGAAGATACGGGGGGGACGTTTTATTCGTGGCTCCCATGAGCGGCCCAAACCGCCCGGTTTTCCTCAAATGGTTCGCTCTCAACCAAAAGCTCCAGGAAAGCACGGACGAAATCATGGACCGCTACCAATCCGGCCCGCGCAACGCCATCCTGGAGGAATTGGGCCGGCAGGAGGCCTACGCGCAAGGGGATCCCTTCCTGGAGTCGTGCCTTTGGGAGAAAATCTACACGCAACTGAACTACGAAGTGGCTTGGGGTGAAGTCCCTTTCACCGCCAACCGCCCTGCCCTCGCTTACGCCCTCCGGGAGGCCCTTCAAAAGGGATACCCGGCGGCCCATCTTTGGAACGAACTGGGAAACATCCTTTGGACGGCGGGAAGGACCGCCGAGGCCAAGCAGGCGTTTGAAAACGCCCTGCGGGCGCCCTTGAACCTCACTAAGGCGGCGGAACACCTGCGGCAATTGCAAAACGCCCCGCGCCCGTGAGGGAAGGGATCCGCCGTGCCCAAACGGCGCCGTCACAAAAAATGCACGACAGCCCACAAGACGGCGATCACGATCACCCAGGCCGCCACGGAACTCCTCAAATCCTCCCACCAGATCATGCCTTTGGTATCCGACAGGTACCGCCGGAAGCGGCCCAGGAAGTAAACGAGCGGCGGCACCAGGACCACCAAGATCACCACGGCCGTCACCACCCAGTTCTGGCGCTCGGGCTGTTTCAAAATCTTCAGGGCCAAGAACACGGTGATAAGGACCATGGCCGATTGGGCGACCCAAAAACCGACGTATTCAAATAAAGGAGGGGGGACCTGGAAGAGGGCGGCTTGCCAGGAATGGTCCTGGACGTCGGAGGCGTGGGAATCCCGCGGAAGGCGCGTCCCGCAGCGGTAGCAAATCTTCACCTTCTTCCCCCGGTCAAACCAGCTTTCGGTGAGGAGGGAAGCCTTGTGGTGGCAGGACTGGATGATCCAGCCGATGGAGACGGCGAACCAGGCGCTCAGGGCGATTTGGAGCACGAAGCCCAACAGGACGAACTGGTAATCGTAATTGCTGGTAATGGCCGTCAGGACGAGGTTCAAGAAAATAAACCAAAACCAGGGCTCCAGGAGGCGGATGTGGCGGATATCCTCGGAGAATTCCAGGAAAAACCGCCAGGCTTTCGAGACGGCGAATACCAAAACCACGAGAATGACGGCGGTGGCGATCATAAATTTTCCCTAATTAACAAGTTTTTTGATTTTGAATTAAGGTCTTTTTTGAATCCGCGAACGAACTCAAAAATTCCATCGGCTCAAAACTTAGAACCTTTATTTTCCTCCCCAAAGGCGGGAAAGCACTTCCGCCGCATCAGTGTAATTCGGGCGGCATTTTACCGCCATTAAATAAGCTTGCCGGGCTTTCTCCGGTTCGCGGTTCCAATAATAAAAATTCCCCAATTTGTAATACAAATTAGCGGCCGGGTACCCTTTGGAAATCCCGTTTTCCAGGAACTGGATGTTGCGGTTGAGGCCGCCGCCAAAATGGTATTGGGCGAACCATTCGCTGAAAATCGATTCCAAAAAGGGGTCGCCCTGGGCGTAAGGGTAGCCTCCCGGGAGTTTTTCCACGACCCGTGCGTAGTTTTGGGGATCGTTGATCATCCCCTCCGATTCCACCCCCAGTTGGTGGAGGTACGCCTCGGCTTTCGCCCATTTTTGGAATATATCCCGGTTCTTATCCGTGATCCGCAGGATGCCGACCACCTCGCCGCCATCCTCCGTGTCGGACCATGAAAGCCGGCGCCATTCGGAACCCGGGAACCTCCGGGCGAGGAAAAAACCGTAATGGATGTTGGTGACCACGCCGGCCCAGGCCGCCTGGGAAACCGGGAGTTGGGGGTTATCCAAGGCGTTGAAGGGATAAGCCGCAACCCGCAAGCTGTGGTTGTGGGACAAAAGCAGGAATTCGGTGAAAACCAACCCGGGTCCCATGCGCTGGGAAACCGGCTTGAGCGCCTCGTAGGCCTGCTGGTTCTCGTCGCCCGAATCGTGGTTCACCTTCCAGTGGAAGGCCGTCCCTTCCAGGTGCGGCCTCCACAGGTGGTAGAGGTCCACCCCCAAGGACACGAACAGGAGGAGGCCCAGGACAGCGGGCCTCCTGGAGGCAGAAAGCGTTCCCAACAACGACTTCAATCCAACCGCCGAGCCGGCCAGGAGCAAGGGCAGGGCCTGGATCATCCGGAAGGCCTCCACGTTGTCCGCCGAGAATACGCTGGGAGCCACAAAGAGAAGGAGCAACAGCGCCGCGGCGGTGGCGCGATGGGACCGGGGGCTGGCCCCCGCCTTAATGACCCCCAGGAAAAAACAGGCGCCTAAAAACGGATTCAACAATCCTCCCCACGTCGGGCCGTAGACGGCCGAAGTGCCCAGGGGGCCCCAAAAGAGGGTGGTCAAACTGGAAAAAGCGACCGCGATCTGTTGCCGCCAGGTAAAAAAACCGCTGGCCATGGACACGCCCACCATGTAACCCCCGAATTTCTCCCGAACCGCCGCGATCATCCATGGCGAAAAGCCCAAAAGAAGGGCTCCGGAAAAAAATGAAAAGGTGGCGATCCGTTTCCGGGGTTCCTCGGAAAGGTCCAGGAACATCAAAAGGAAGAATGAGGGAATTACGATGAGCCAAGAGGTATAGGTGAGGGATCCAAGGCCCAGCCACAGTCCTACGGCTGCGGAAAGGCAAGTTTTCCAGGACCCGTCCCCGGCCTTGAAATAGGCCCCTAAAAGCCAGAAACAAACCAGCACGAAAAAAGGAACCAAGGTGCTTTGAATTCCCCACCGGCCGTACATCAGGGGCCAAAAGCTAAAAGCGAATAAAAGGGAAAACAAAATGGAAATGTCCCTCCCCAGGAAAAAACGGGCCGCGGGATAGGAAACCAGGAGGGCTAGGGACGAGAAAAAGGCGGCCGTGAACCAGGTATTGAAGAAGGGATCGCCGGAAACCCGGAAAAGAAGGCTGGTAATCCAAATGTAAAGCGGGGGAAGCTGCCCCGTTTGGTAAAAGAATTGCCACGACCACTTTTTCACGAGGTCCATGCCGAAATAACCCTCCAAGGCTTCATCCCCGTTCAGCCATGGATGGAACTCAACAAGATGGAAAAAGCGGAGGAAAACTCCGGCGGCCAGGAGGATCGCCCACATCCATCCGGATGGCATTGGAACCTCCGATTCCGAAACTTTTTTGGAAGTTTCTTCCAGGCCGCCCCTCCGAATGGCCAAAGCCACAGGCAAAAGGATTCCAAATAAAATCAGCGGGATTTTGGTTAAAACGGGAAAAGAGGAATAAGACAACAAAGCGTTGACCAGAAAAAAGATTGAGAAATAGGCCCAAATAGGCCGTCCTGCGCCCCCATGCCGGTTTTCCCCTGCTGCGCTCTGGAAAATAAGATTTTTTTTCAATGGCAACGGGCCTTTCTTGAAGGGAGCCTTCAGCGAATTGGCGCGGAACTAAGGCGCCCCTTACCCTCTGGGGGAAAGGGGAGGCCGATGTCTTCCATCTCTAGATGCGGTCCCAGATGGAACCGCGGCAGATTGTCCAGGGCTTCCTCGTGCGCCTTTTGGGATTCGGCGCCCTTACCCTCGGCCGCCAGTATCTCGGAAAGCCTTTGGTATAAATGGGCCGCGGGGTACCCCCGTTGAAGGGCCAGGCCCAAAGCTTGCGCGTTGCGCCCGTAAGAAGGGTCGAAATAAAACTGAGACACCCACTCCCAATAGCAGGATTCCAGGAAAGGGTCCCCCTGGACCCAGGGGTAAATTTTAAAAACATCGCGGAGCGACTGCTGAAAAACTTCCGGGCTGTTGAAAACCCTTTCCGCCTCCAAACTCAATTGATGGAAAAGGGCCTCCGCCTCCCTCCAATGATCAAGGAGGGCCCGGTTGGATCCGGTGACGGGCACCAATCCGATCGAGAGGCCCCCCTCCGCGCCCGGCGCCCCGCTTCCAAACCAGTACCATTGGGCTCCTGGAAGCCGTGAGGAAAGAAACGGCACGTAATCCACGTTGGTGGCCAGGCAGGCCCAGGTGGCTTGGCCAGCTGGGAACCGGGGGTTGTCGGAGGCGTTGAACGAATCGGTGGCCACGTAAAGGGAATGGCCGTATTTCAAGGGTAAAAAGCCGGTCAAGAGGACCCCCGGCCCTTTTTCGCGGTAAGTTTCCCTTAAGATTTGATAGGCCCTGAAATTTTCGTTCAAGACGGCGGGGCCCGGATGGAACGGGGAGGACCATTGGCGGTAAAGGGGCATGAAATAATGGTTCAAGTCCAATACCGTGGAAGCGGCCAGCAAAACCGCCAGGAAACCCCGGCGAAGGGAGGGCCCTTGGAATTCCCCGGCCATCCGCCTCAAGCCCAAGAGGGAGACCCAAATCAACAAGGGCATGACTTGGATGATACGGTTCAACTCCACGTAGTCCCCGGCCAAAAAGGCCGGCGCCAGGCAACCGGTAAGGGCTAAGAGCAGCCACGCGCAAGGCGCCTGCCGCCGGTTGCTCCACAGATCGGCCAAACCGATGAAAAAGCACGTGGCCAAAACCGGGTTCAACATGCCGCCCCAACAAGGCCCGTAGGAGGCGTCGGGCTCCAGCGGCCCCCAAAAAAGACAGGTTAAATAGGAGGCATGGGTGACCCACTGGTGCGCCGATGAAAACCAACCGGCTCCGATGGAGCTGTCCAAGAGATGGTGGCCATAGCCTTCGAAGAAAATGGCGGCCAAAAAAGGGCTTAACCCCATTAAAAGAGCGGCAGCGAACCAGGATGCGTTTTTCAACGTCTTTTGCCAATAAAGGTAACCCACGGTTACGGCTAATAAAAATAGAACCACCCACCACGAAGTAAACGTCAAGGTTCCCAAACCCGCCCAAAGTCCCAGCAAGGTCGCCCACTTCCGGGCGGCGGGGGGAGTCGCGGCTTCCCGCCAAAAAACCAGCCCCAGGAGGCAGGAGAGTTCCCAGAAAGGAAGGAAGAGCCCCTGGTGGCAGAAACGGCCGGCGGCCAAGGGCCAAAAACTGAAAGCCAGGAGGAAGGCGAATAAAAGGGCAAACGCGCGGCAATGGAATCGACAGGCCAGGCAAAAACCCGTCGGAATCGTCAAAACGGAAAAAAAGGCCGGCAAAAACCACAGGTTGAAGAAAGGCGATTGAAATTCTTTGAAAAATAAAGCTAGCCCCCAAATTAACAGAGGAGGATGTTCCCCGACGGTATAGAAGAACTGCCAAGTCCATTTTTGGGCCAATCCGATGGCCAAAAAGCCGTGCAGGGCCTCATCTCCCGTGAGCCAAAGGGAAACCTGGGTCAGGCGTGCGAAGCGCAAAAGGACGGCGAGAGCGAATGAAAGACAAAGGAAGGCCGGAGGGATTCCTCCCACTGGCCCTTCTAGCGGGTCGCTTTCAAGGGGAGTTGGGGGCGGGAGGAGCAAAAATAAAAGGAAAGGGGCGAGGATCCCGCCGAATACCAGGATGCCCTTGGGCCCATATGGCAAGGGAAGGTAGGAGAGGGTGATATTGGAAGCCAGGAGTAAGGCAGCTAAGGCCCAGGTACCAGGACCCCAGCGCCCAGCCTTCATTGCATCCATTTCTGCCCTATTTCGGCGGCCACGAGCGCCAGGAACCACAAGCCGAAGAGGATCTTTCCGGCACGAGAATAACCCTTCAGGTCCGCCCCCTGGTGTTTTTTCAGGTGCAAAAACGCCAAGTAATTCAAGAAACCCAACGCACAAAATCCCATGGCCAGAGGCCCTTGGAACTCGGGGAATGCGCCGGCATTGAAAAGGAGCCGGATCGAACCCAGAAAATAAAAAGCCATCCAACCGATAAGCCAGTAAGCCACAAATCCTCCCTTGGGAGACGGTTCCCCAGGCCCCTCCGCCGGTGAGCCGGGAAAGCCGAGATAATGGAGCGTGAAAAAGAAAAAGTAAAGGAACAACAGCCCCAAACCGAGTAGGGTCAAATAACGCATGGAGCGGGATTGGACGGAAAGGGTGAACATGCTATCCACCCAAAGAAGAAAAAATGTGGTCGCCCAAAGGTTGGAAGCCATACCCATCGTCAAGGCTGGCGCCCATTTCAGCACCAGGGAGCCCAAAAGAGCGCAAAGCAGGGCCGACCCGAACAGGGCAGCGGAGCTTAGCTGGGTACTTGAGAAATCCGAAAGTTCATTCATGACGAGGAAACCATGAGGCTCTTGGAACAGCGGAACGTTCAAAAGAAAGAGGCAACCTAGAAGGGAGGTCAAGGTGAGAAAAAGCGCCATTTCCAGGATATCGTTGAGTTTTCGCATGAATGGATCCATTCAGGGAGGCGAGGCTTTTCTCTAGGCCCTTCCCACCCATGACCTAGCGAAAGCCACCATCGTCAGCCTTTCCGCCTCTTCCAAATCCCGAGCTTTACGCCCGAACGGTGGCACCCAAGGCCTCTTGATCGGCACCAGAAAGCATTTCCGGTCGATTTCCAAGGATAATTCAAGAACCAGCCATTCGGCTAGTTTCAAACCCCTGCAAAACTACTTAAAGTTCAAAACATGTATTTTCCAAATTAAGAAATGGAATTTCGGGCTTAAACGGGACTTTTGGGGCTCCAATAACGTCACTACTTGAAATAGGCTTTCTTTGGTTTTTGCCTTAAAAACCCAATGTTAATTGAAAAATCTGAGTAAAAGCTTGAAAAAAACAAAAACATAATTGACCATAATAAAATAAGTTTAACTTATTGAATCATAATAAAACATAATATATCATAATATTGTTTAGATGATCGTCCAAATCCATCTAACAAATCACCTACTATAACGCCTACCACAAACTTAATTTCCCTGAGGAGGCTTCTCATGAAGCAAAAATGGTCCAAAGAAAAAATCGTGGAAACGATAAAAGACTTAAAAAGGCAAAACACCGACATTTCCGCCAGCAATATCTCCAAAAATTTTATCCCGCTATTTACCGCCGCCTGCTCCCGCCGTTACTTTTCGAGCTGGGCGAATGCGGTCAAGGCGGCGGGCATTGACTACGAGCAGATCCTGGAAGCCGGTAAAACAAGGCGGCGCAAAAAACTGACCAAGTGGTCGAAGGAACAAGTCCTGGAAGAAATCCGGAAGGCCGAATCCCAAAACCTCTTGACGACTTATCGGGACCGTTTGGCGCTGTATTCGGCGGCCAGGCGTGAGTTCGGAAGCTGGAAACAAGCCTTGGAAGCCGCCGGATACCGTCTAACCAAGGGCTCCCACAAGAATTCCAACCAAATCTTTCGTTCCGGGCAAAACGAAGGCGCGGAATTAGGAATCAAGAACCCGGAAGCATCAAAAACGGTCTAAAATCGGGCTTCCCCTCCGGCCCTTTCCCATCAATGGAAAAGGGCCAGCTTTTTGGTGACGCTTTGGTCCCCGACGCTGATGCGGTAAACATAGAGCCCGGTAGCCAGGCTTTGCCCGCCTTGATTGGTAGCGGCCCACGAAAGGGTGTTCAAGCCGTTTTGCGTTTGTCCCGCGTCCACCGCTTGGTTCCAAACCAGCTCACCGCTTAAGTCAAAAACCTCCAAAAAGACCTTCGAAGGGGCGGCCAGGTTAAAAGAAAACTTGACCGGTCCTCCATGGCAGGGGTTGGGGTAACAAAATGTCGTTTCATCCGTAAACGAGGAACGTCCGTTGCCCGGGGAACCGGCTCCCGCCGTCGGCGTGGACACCGCCGCCAAGGGCGCATCCTGGGTCAATACCTGAAGGGTATTGGAATTCATGTGGGTGGCGACCAAATCCTTCCGTCCGGCTTCCCGGGTGTCGATCACCCCCACCTCAATGGGCCCAAAAGAGCTGGAAGACCCACCGGAAGTCTTCAGTGTCTGGGTCAGCTGGTATTGGCCACCAACGGGTTGGAAGATGTCAAGGGAGTCCGAGTCCCGGTTGGCCACGATGATTGCCTTATTCCCGCTTCCATCCAGGTCCGCCACGGTCAAGCCGTTGGGATGGTTCCCGCTGGTCGTCAAGGCCGGTTGCGCTAAAAGCGTGCCATCCTTTTGCTGCAGGTAAATATAAACCGCGTTTCCGGAAAAATCCGCCACCACCAAATCCGGCCGTCCGTCGTTATTGAGGTCGGCGATCCTTAAATCCGCCGGAGAGCTTCCCACCGGGAGGTTGAGGGCTTGGGTGACCGTAACCGAAGAAAGGGATTCCTCGGGGCCTCCCGAAACCGCCGACAAAAGGTCGATCTTATGGCTTGCCAGGCAGACCACGGCGATCTGGTTAGTCCCCCCACCGTTCAAATCACCGATGGCGACTTGGGTGGGCCCCCCGTCCACCGGCACATCGAATCGCGGACCCAAGCGCCCACCTTTTAAGGAAAAAAGAGAAAGGGTATTGGATCCATAGTCGGCCACCGCCACGAAGGGCGGGTCCCCGGGCCTGACAAATCCCGTAGCCACCCCTACAGGCATGGCCAACGTCGGCGCCTCGTCCGCTTTAACCCATTGCCCCCCGATCCAGTTAAACACTTGCAGGAGGTTGGCGTCGTAAGCAGTGACAAAAATGGATTGGCGTTTTTGGTTTCCGAAATCGAAAAGGCTGAGGCCCCGTGGGCTTGGAGCCGTCGGCACGGTGGCCGACAGCTGAAGGCCCTGCGGGGAGGGTGAAAAAACCGACAGGGTGGAATTCGAGGGATTTAAAAGGGAGGCCGGCGTGGACTGGCCGATGAAGGTGGGTGAACCGAAATTGGCCACCACAACCTCCTGGGTTCCGTTGCCCAATACGTTTCCAACCGCGATACCGCGCGGACTGACTCCAACCGGCAAGGGTTGTACTGGTTCAAACCCGATGGTCCCGGCCTTCACCGGCAGGGCCCCTAAAAAACAAGAAAGTAAAGAAACACCGATTCCTAAGCAGATCCTTTTTTTCATACGTTTCTCCCTCCGATAAAAGCAACGGTGTTATTTTATCGCCCCAATTAGGGAATGGGCAATTGAACAGGGTGTAAAATTGCCTAAAAACCTACAGGTAGGGGGAAAACAGCTTAAAAAAGGAGTTCCGGAAGCGGATGACCAGCGGATCCCGTTGGACGTCTTTCAAGGTGATCGGCTTGGACTGGGAACGGATGTGGTCAAAGTGGGAGGACAACTTCCGGGTTACGTCGGGATCATAGACCTCCAAGTCCAGTTCGAAGTTCAGGCGAAAACTGCGTGCGTCCCAATTGCTGGAACCGATCAGGGCATAGGCCTCGTCCGCCATGAACAATTTGGCGTGGGAAAAAGGCGGCGGTTGACAATAAAACTTAATGCCGTTTTGCAGCATTTCCCAAAGCAGGGCCCGGCCTGCCCAAGCCACGAAGGGAAGGTTATTTTTTTCCGGTAGGATGACCTCGATGTCGACTCCCCTTAAAGCCGCCGTGTTTAAGGCGTAAATCATGACCCGGTCGGGCACGAAATAAGGAGTCATGATCCGGATCCGGTGTTTGGCCCAACTCAGGGCTCCCAGCAAAAGCCAGTTGATTTTCTCAAAATCCTCGTTCGGCCCCCCGCTGACGGCCCTGCAAACGGATTTCCCCGGCAGCCGGGAGGGGGAAGGGGCCAGCCAAGGTAGCGACTGCCGGGTGGCAAAATACCAGTCCTCCAGGAAGACCTCTTGGAGCTCTAGGACGACGGGCCCTTCCACTTTAAAATGGACGTCCGAAACGGCCTTGTCCGCCTCTGTCTTTCCCGTGCAATGGCGGTCCCGGATATTCATGCCGCCCGTAAACCCCGTTTTTCCATCCACGACTAGGATCTTTCGGTGGTTTCTTAAGTTGAAATGAAGGCTATGGATGGAAAAAGCAAGGGGCAAAAACCGGACCGCCGGGATTCCCTCCTGGCCTAGAAGGCGGCTTATCCGGGGCCGGGAATAACGCTCGCCGAATGCATCCACCATCACCCAAACCTGGACGCCCCGCTTTCGGGCCTGGGCTAGGGCTTTCACGAAGGCTTCGCCCGTGGGGTCCGAATCGAAAATATAAGTGCACAGGCAGATAAACTTCCGGGCTTTTTGAATGGCTTCCAGCATGGCCGGGTAGGCTTTCTCGCCGTTGTGGAGGATTTCGATTTTGTTCCCCACCGTTAAGGCGTGTCGGTTGACCCGATCGGAAACCTTGAGGATTCCGTCGTAAACGCCGGAATGGAAGGAAGGACCGGCTGGTGGCCTGAATCCGCGTTTCCCCCTTCCCGTTTCCGTTTTATGGCTCCAGTAACCCAGTCGGTAAAGCTTTTGGGCGTGGGTGCGGACGCGGTTGATGCCGAAAATCCAATAAAGAACTGGGCCGACCCCCAGGAAAACAAGACAGGTGACGACCCAGCCGAAACCCGCCCGGGGATCCCTTTTATGGAGGATGGCATGAGTGGCGGTAAAGAGGGAAAAAAGCGAGAGGAGCAATGCCGCAGGTTGATGCCAATCAAAGTTCATAGCGTGGGCCTAAAAGGATGCAGGAAAGGTAAAACGGAACATCCTTAATTTATGGGAGGCTCGTATTCTACATCCCGCCTATGGGCCGGGGAGCGGAGGACCAAGTTGGGGAAGTCCCCCAGCCTTTGTTGGGAGCCCTAGAATAAACGGTAGGCCAAGGCCAAAGTAGGGCGGTTTTGATCGAGGTAAACCACGGGCTTTAAATCATGTTCCTGATCGTAATCTTCAGCCGCAGTGGGGGCATGGGCCATATCCACGATCCACAGACCCGCGAAGGCGATTATTCCACCCCAAATCAAGTTGCTTGCGAGGTTGCCGGCGTCGCTGGGAGTGCCCAAAAGGCCCCCGGAGAAGGTGTTGGTGTTGGTGTCGATGAGCGCTCCCAACCCCACGGACAAGACCGAAACCACCTCCCCTGTCAGAAGCACGTCGCCCGTCAGGTTGTCGCCGGCGTAGAAGTGGCCATAGCCATGGATGAGCAAGCCGGGGAAAAAAGCTAGAAGGAAGGCCTTATTGGGATCCTTGTAAAAGTAATCCTGGTGGTTGGTTTCAAGGCTCCCGGACAGGCCGGTGTCTGCGTCCTGGGCTGAAGCTAAGGAAAAAGAGATTGCGAAGGCGAGGGTAAGCAGGAAAAAATTTTGGAGGAGCTTTGATCTCATAGAAGTGGGAGTATTTTAAGCAATGCGAAGGGCCAGGTCAAAACAAAAAGTCCCGGTTCTTGAAGCTAGGTTTCATCGAGAAGTTGGGAAACCCAGCTTCAAAGAGATTTTTAAGCCGTAGCCGCCGCTTCCTTCGGTTGTTTCTTCTTCTTTTCGCCCTGGGAATCCGCAGGTCGGTTTTCACCCTTTTGCTTCTTCTCTGTCTTGGTCTCGGAAGGCTTTTCCTCCGTCGGGCGGTCCAACAATTCTAGGAAGACCATTTCAGCGCCATCCCCCATGCGGTGGCCTAGCTTCAAGATGCGGGTGTAACCACCCTTTCGTTCGGCGTAGCGGTAGATCAAGGTCTTGAAAAGCTTGTTGGCCACTTCTCTTTCCCGCACAAAACCCAGGACCCGCCTTTTGGCCGCCAGGGTTTCCTTCTTGGCGATCGTGATTATTTTTTCGGCATAACGGCGCACTTCCCTTGCACGCACCTTAGTGGTCTTGATGCGCTCGTGCTTCAAAAGTGAGGTAACCATGTTACGGACCAAAGCCCGGCGGTGTGCCGGCTGGACTCCTAAGCGACCGTGATGGGTTTTATGCCGCATTTGCAACTCCTAAGAATGAAAAATTAATCATAAAAAGGTTTCTTCTTTCAGTCGTTATCATTTGTGGTCGAGCCCGTGGGCAAGCCGGGGGATTTCAATGCGCTGTCTTTAAACGCTCGCCTCAACGCGCACCGCGGCAGTGGGTTTCCCCTTGGCTAGGATGGCATCCACATCCATTCCGAAGGAAAGGCCCATTCCGCCAAGGATTTCTTTGATCTCGTTCAGTGACTTCCGGCCGAAATTCTTGTATTTCAACATATCGGCCTCGGTTTTCCGCACCAAATCGCCAATGGTCTTGATATTGGCCGTCTTGAGGCAATTGGCCGACCGTACGGACAATTCCAGTTCCTCGACGCTTTCATTGAGGAGTTCACGCAGGCGTTCCTCCTCCTCGCTCACCGAGTCATCCTGCTGGATGGGTTCTTCCTCGAAGTTGATGAATATTTGCAGCGAATCGCGCAAAATCTTGGAGGCATGGGCCAGGGAGTCCTCCGGACGAATACGGCCATCAGTCCATATTTCCATGATCAGCTTGTCATAGTCCGTCATTTGGCCGATGCGTGCCGACTCCACCGAGTACTTGACTTGGAGGACTGGCGTAAAGATGGAGTCCACTGGGATGACGCCGATGGGCTGGCCTTCCCGCTTGTTACGTTCGGCCGGGGCGTAGCCGCGACCCTCGCCGACTTCGATCTCCAAGTCCAGGGAAGCATCGTCCTCCGTCAAGGAAGCCAAATGAAGTTGGGGGTTCAGGATTTCCACGTCAGCGTCGGTTTGGATATCCGCCGCCACAACGTTCCGTTCGCCTTTCACGGACAACCGCAGGATTTTGGGGCTGGATCCGAAAAGCTTGATCTTGAGTTCTTTCAAGTTCAGGATGATTTCCGTCGTATCCTCCACCACCCCGGGAATGGAGGAAAACTCATGGGAAACCCCTTCGAACTTGGCCGAAGTCACCGCCGCACCCGTGATGGAGGAAAGAAGGATTCGCCGCAAGGAATTCCCCACCGATTGGCCGTAGCCCCGCTCAAAAGGTTCGGCAATGAACTTGCCGTAAGTGGGAGTGAGGCTTTCCTTGTCGTAATCCAGAAATTTCGGGATCTGCACGTTTCCAATTTGCACGCTGGCCTCCTGCCTGAAGTGTCCCCAAGGGACCGAACTGCCTGCTTTTAACGAGTGTTATTTCGAATACAATTCCACGATGAGCTGCTCCTGCACCGGGAGGGCGATTTCATCCTTCGTGGGCACTTTTTTGAAGGTGCCTGCAAGAGCGGTCGTATCCACTTCCAACCAGTCC
>JASHQZ010000341.1 GCA_030038835.1 candidate division FCPU426 bacterium | reverse complement strand
CGAACCCCTTGGACCAGACAATCCGGTCCCCGTCCACCAGGGCGATGCTCAGGCCCTTCACGTGGTACTTGTCCATCTCGTCGGGGATGTAGGTTTCCAGGTCCTGGATGGCCTTGGAATAGTCGGTGGCGGGGGTGGCGGTGGCCGTGGAGGTGGGGGTAAAAGTGGGGCTGGAAGTCGGGGTGAAGCTGGCGGTGGGGGTGGGGGTGGCCGAAAGCGCCGGGGTGGACGGGGCCTGTCCCCAACCCGCCATGGGAAGGCAGAGGATAAAAACCAGGAGTGTCCGGGAGGGGAGGAAGGTTTTCAGGGATTCCATTGCCCTCATTATAAACCAAACCGGGCAAAACCCGTGCCTTCCCTCGGTAGTGTCTCAGCTTGAATGAATAACTCCAACTTCACCCTCACCCCGCCCTCTCCCCTCAAGGGAGAGGGGGAAATCCACACAAAAACCCTCGCCCCTTGGGGGAGAGGGTAGGGTGAGGGGTGTCTAGATGTTCGTGCTGAAATGAAATTGATACAGCACCCTTCCCTCTTCTTCGTTGTTTCCAGGCCATGCCGCTCCTAGAATGTGGCATCCCCGGGGAGCGGAACCATGAAATTCTTGAAATTTTTCCACAAGCACGCCTTGAGCCTTCAAATCCTGACGAACCTCTTCACCATCATCGGCGTGGTGGTGGCCGTTTTGCAGATTTCCAGCGCCCGCCAGATCGTGGAGGCCATCCTGACTTCCCAGGAAAAAGCCGCCTCCTACCGCATCCTGGCCATGAAAACCGAGGTCCGCCTCAACATCAGCCGCATCCAGGATGTGCTGGCCCGCGAGGAGGAATACCGCAACATGCACCAGACCTTCCAGTTGCCCTTTTCCACCGCCGTTTATTTTTCCAATCCCACCTTCTTCAAGCTGGAGCACCTGGACAAGGACGAAAACCAGGCGGTCAACGAGAAAATCTCCGAGGTTTACGCCAGCTGGCAGGTCGCCAATAGCCTCATCCAAGCCAGCCAGGCCCTGGCCGACAGCGCGGCCTTGAACCCCCGCATCGCCCAGGTCAACCTTTTGAGGAACAACCTGAAAATTTTGCAGATCATGGAGGAGACCCTGAAACCCGCCCAGGACATATTGCAGGCCCTCTCCGCCGAATCCAACCCGACTTAAAAATCGCTTTAGCCGTCTTCCCCGCGATTCAGGCCAGTTGCCCCTTGACGACCGTGCGGGCTTCCCCGCCCAGGTAAACCCGGTCCCCCTCGCAGCGCACCGACAGGATGCCGCCCCGGGGCGAGGCCTGGTAGGCCTTGAAGTGATTCTTGCCGAGCCGCTTTTGCCAGAAGGGGCCGAAGGTGCAATGGGCCGAACCCGTCACCGGATCCTCCGGGATTCCCGCGACCGGCCCGAAAAAGCGGGAAACAAAGTCGCAGGCCGGGTCATCCGATGCGGCCGTAATGCCGGCTCCGATCATTTGCCGGTCCTTGAGGAGGGATTCCATGGCCTTGAAATCCGGCTTGGCCCGCCGGACCGCCTCGGCGGAAGCTGCTTCCGCCATGAAGTAAGCCCCGGCGCGGCCCAGGCTGACAATGGAAGTTCCCAGGGCTTCTTCCAACCCTTCGACCTTTTCATGCGGAGCCGCCGGCCGCGAGGGAAAATCCAGTTCGATCCGCCCTTCCCTTAAGGCGGCCTTAAGCAGCCCGCTCTTGGTGTAAAACCGGGCTTCCCGCCCTTTATCCAAAAACCCCTCGCTCCAAAGGGCGTGGGCGCTGGCCAGGGTGGCGTGGCCGCAAAGGGAGATTTCGAGGAGGGGCGAAAACCAGCGAAGCCGGTAACCGTCGTTCTCCGGGTAAAGAAAGGCCGTTTCGGCCTGGTTGATTTCCCGGGCCAGGCCCTGCATCCAGGCCTCCTCCACCGGACCCGGCAATAGGCAGACCCCCGCCGGATTGCCCGAGAAGGGCTTTCCCGTGACGAAAGCGTCGACTTGGAAAAAGGGGATGGCCATGGTGGGGAAGGTTTTAACGCAAGGGGCCCGAAAAGAAAAGCCCGCTCTTCAGGCCTTGGGCGCCGCGGGCGGGGCGGCTTCCTTGGGCGGCGGCTCCGGCGCGAAATTGATCTTGGCCCCGGACATCTTCCGGTAGAAAACCAATTCGGGCTCCTCCTCCTTGGCGGTGAAGACGATGAGGCTCAGGCCCTCCCAAAAGGTGAACCAGCCTGCGGGTTCCAGCAGCACCACCACGAAGGCGGTCCAAAGGTTCTGCTTGAGCTCGTCCAGGATATAGGTGGCCACGAACATGAAGACGATGCCCAGGGCGATCATCCAGGCCCCGGTCCTGCGGCGTTTTTGCTGTTTCTCCTCCAGCCGCTTGTGGTGCCGCCGGAAATGGCTCCGAAGGCGCTCCAGGATGACCTTCTCATTGGCCGCGTTGCGCTTTTCCTTGGGAAGCAGCATGGTCAACGCCAGGCTCTTCTCTTCCTTGTTCAGGGAGGCCCGCCGGAGCTCGTAAAGGAAGTCCTCCGACAGGCTCCGCTCCGAGTAGGGCCGGGGGTCGAAGTCGGAGAAAAGGTCCTCGTAATCGTCCAGGGCCAGGCTGATGGAGGAGGCCTTGGCGACGCCCGGGAATTCCGCGCCGGTTTTATCGAGGGGTTGTTCTTCCATGGGGGTTAATTTAGGAACCTACCTCGGGAAATGGGATGGGAATTAGGATGATTTAACGGCTTGTTTTCATGCCTTCCGGCCAAGGTCCGAGTAGGGAGTCAGGCCTTCGGAGGGCCTACTGCGTTTCCGCCTGGCTTTTATCAATTTGATAATTTGAAAACTCGAAAACCATGTTGAATTGGGTTGCGCCAGCGTTCCCGTTTTTCTTCATATGCACGGACATTGCTTTCGGCATCATCAATCCATCCACCAACTGGTATTCCATCTTCGAATCCATTTCGGTGGACACTTGGGGCATCTGCGAGGTGGTTTCGGTTAAGATCATCCCCGTGGGGCCATCCGCATATTTCAGCTTGCAGGACTGAACGGCCGCCTTATCGCCCGCCTCAATATCGTAAATTCTCCATTGGTTATCGGCGTACTCGGTGACAGGCTGCTCTCCTGTGGCGAAAATAATGAACCCGCCGTCTTTTCGCTTCACCTGGAGGTCATATTTCGTGAAATCATCCGCCCCAAAAACAGGTTCCAAAACATTCGCGCGCCAGGGGTAAATATTTTGCTGAAAGACCCCTTTGACGACGTCGATCATTTTTTGGACGATTTCGTCGAAAGCCGGGTCGCCGCTGGGTTCAACGGAGGTCGCCTCAAAGGACAAGTCGTCCTTCCCCGCGTAGGAAAGGACAAATTGGATTTTTTCGAGTTCCTGGACCCTCTTATCGTCCGGGCCGTATTTCGCGGTGCATTGTTTTAAATAATCATCAAAGAAAGAGCATTTGATCCCTGCCTGGAAATCCAGGAGCCCTTCCCGCATCAAACAATAATAATGGCTGTCGAGTTTGTTCAAAAATTCGATGGTGTCCTTGTCGGTGGAGGCGTAACCGCCGGAAACGCAAAGGAAAGCAAGAACCCAAAACAAAGTGGTTTTTTTCACTTAAACCTCCTTTTTGGAAATCCGCGCCTTTACCTTACCGACAAGGAACCGCTCTGCCTCGAAGGCGGCGACGAGGGCTAAAGGCCAATGGAGCCCCACGGGCAGAGCCCGTGGTACCTTTAAGGCCCGCCTACGCCAAGGCTTCGGCGGGCATCCTTGTCACTACTTAGCGAAATCCACCGTAGCCTTCCCGCTTTTCCCACGGGCGTAGCCCGTGGCCTGTCCTCCGTAGCTCGAAGAGCGAAGGAGGATACCAGGGCGAAG
>JASHQZ010000340.1 GCA_030038835.1 candidate division FCPU426 bacterium | reverse complement strand
GAAGTTCGTGACCGAGTTTGCGTTCGGTGACATCTACTCCCGTCCGGGATTGGACCTGAAGACCCGCCAGATGCTGACCATTGCCTCCCTTGTCACTCTTGGCAACGCGCCACTTCAACTCAAGTCCCACATCAAGGGCGCCCTGAACGTGGGAGTTACGAGGGAACAGATCGTGGAAGTGATCCTCCAGATGGCGGTTTACGCCGGGTTCCCAGCGGCCATGAATGCCATGTACGCAGCGAAGGAAGTTTTTAGGAAAAGGGACCGGAAGAAGAAAAGCAAAACCTGAGATTGCCACGTCGGCAATCGCCCCGATTGGGGCGCCTCCTCGCAATGACAGCTTAAAACATGAAAACCCTCCAAATCATCCACGAAGACGATCACCTGATAGTGGTCAACAAGCCTGCCGGGCAATTGGTGATTCCGGGTAGAGGCGTAGACGAAGGGAAACCTCTGGTCGATCAGGTTTCCAGCCATATCCGCAAGAAGGCCTATGTGGTGCACCGCATTGACCGGGAAACCAGCGGGCTGGTGGCCTTGGCCAAGGACGCCAAGACCCACCGGGAGCTTTCCATGCTTTGGGAGAGCAGGGAGGTCCAAAAGACCTATCTGGCTTGGGTGCTGGGGCAGATGGACAAGAAAGAGGGCCTCCTGGATTACCCCCTCAAGGCCTTTGGGTCGGGCCGGACGGGGGTGGACGCTAAAGGTAAGCCCAGCCAGACCCGGTACCGGGTCGTCAAAACCCAGGAAGGCACATTCCTTCTAGAGGTGGAACCCCTGACCGGTCGGCGGCACCAGATCAGGGTCCACCTCTACCATGCCGGGTACCCTGTCCTGGGGGATCCGCTTTATGGCCAGGAAAGGCCGGTCGGGGGTGCCCCCCGGCTGATGCTCCACGCCTGGCGGCTCCGGATTCCCTTCGGGGGGAAGGAGCTTAAGCTTTCTTGTGATCCTCCGACCGACTTCCATCCTTAAGCCCGTCAAAACAAGGCTTTTCATGGTTTAAACCGTCTGGTTTGACGGAAAGAGCATTTTCCTGTAAAATGCCGCCTCTTTTGCGTCAAAAACCCTTAAAAATAAGGGTTTTCCACGGTTTTTATTAAAAATGCCCATTAAATAAGGGCTTTTCCCATTAACAAGAGGAGTCTAAAAATGCAGTCAGTCATGGACCTGCGGGCTGGCAATTTGGCCGAATTTGACGGGATTCTTTACCGGGTCGTCTCTTTCCAGCACGTTAAACCGGGAAAGGGCGGCGGGTTTGTCCGTCTGAAACTTAAGAACGTGGAACAAGGTACAGTCACCGATAAGACCATGGATAGCTGGGAATCGGTCCCTGAGCCGCCGGTTGAAGAGAAGGAGATGCAGTTCCTTTATAAGCAAGCCGATAAGTTCGTCTTTATGGACACCGAAACCTACGAGCAGCTGGAATTGGCCCAGGACGAGGTGGGCGAGGGCGCCCAGTGGCTCAAGGATGAGACGAACATCGAGGTTCTCTTCTACAAGGAACGTCCTATCAGCGTGAAGCTGCCCATCACGGTCAACCTGAAGGTCATTTCGTCCGAACCCGGCATCAAGGGCGACAGGGTTTCGGGAGCCAGCAAGCCCGCCACCCTGGAAACGGGCGCCACCATCCAAGTGCCCCTTTTTATCAAGGAGGGTGACACTCTCAAGATCGATACTCGCACCGGGGAATATTTAGAAAGAGTCTGATTCCCACAACCGCCGAGCGTTTCCTTTTAGAAAGGAGCCGATGATGACCACCACCCCGGAGAAGAACGAGGGGCCGAAGCCGGAAAAAGAGAAAAAGAAAAAAAACGGGGAGGCGCCCGCCCGGAAACTCAAGGTCAGCCCCAAACTGGCCCTGGTGCAGGACGTCATCCTTTTGATGAACGACGCGGACATCAGCGAGTTGAGTTTCGAGCAAGGGGGGGTCAAGATCCACCTGCGCCGCGGGCCCGGCATGCCCTTCGCCGCCGCCGTCGCCCCCGTCGTTTCCTCCGTTCCCCTGGTGGCGGCCCCTTCGGCCCCGGCAGCGGCCGCGCAGGCCGCCGCCCCTTCCGCGGGCTCCCCGGCCAAGGCCGACAACACCGTCACCCTGAATTCCCCCATGGTGGGCACCTTCTACCGCGCCCCGTCGCCCGACGCCAAGCCCTTCGTCGAGGAAGGCGACAAGGTCACCGTGGGCCAGGTGTACTGCATCATCGAAGCCATGAAGCTCATGAACGAGGTGAAGTCCGAGGTGAACGGGAAAGTCTCCAAGATCCTCATCCAGAACGGCCAGGCCGTCGAATTCAACCAACCCTTGATCGTCGTTGACCCAAGCTAACAGCAGCTCGCAGTCGACAGTTCACAATTGGCAGCCAAGCGAAAGGCCAAGGCTGGCAATTAAGAGCCGGCATTTCAAGCAAGGAAAAATTTAGTGTTCAACAAAATCCTCATTGCCAACCGCGGCGAGATCGCGCTTCGCATCATCCGGGCTTGCAAGGAGCTCGGGGTGAAGACCGTGGCGGTCTATTCCCAGGCCGACGCCGATTCCTTGCACGTGCACTTGGCCGACGAGAGCGTGTGTATCGGCAAGGCCTTCAGCAAGGAAAGCTACCTCAATATCCCGGCCCTGATCAGCGCCGCGGAAATCACCGACGCCGAGGCTATTCACCCCGGCTACGGCTTCCTGGCCGAGAACGCCCACTTCGCCGAGGTCTGCGCCAGCTGCCAGATCAAGTTCATCGGGCCCAAACCCGAGGTGATGCGCCTGATGGGCGACAAGGTGGCGGCCATCAAGACCGCCAAGAAGGCCGGGGCGCCAACCACGCCCGGCAGCGACGGGGCCGTGAAGGATGAGAAGCACGCCCTGGTCGTGGCCAAGGAGATCAAGTACCCGGTCATCATCAAGGCCTCCGCGGGCGGGGGCGGCAAGGGCATGCGGGTCGCCCATACGGATATTTCACTCACCCAGGCCTTTCAAACGGCCCGCGCGGAGGCCGAGGCGGCCTTCGGCAACCCGGAAGTCTATATTGAGAAATATATCGAGGAGCCCCGGCACATCGAGGTGCAGATACTGGGGGACGAATACGGCCACATCATGCACCTGGGCGAGCGCGACTGCACCATCCAGCGCTCCCACCAAAAGCTCATCGAGGAAGCCCCCTCTTCGATCCTGACGGCCAAACAGCGCCGGAAGGTGGGGAAATACGCCCTCAAGCTGGCCAAGGAAGTGAAATACAGCTCGGCGGGAACCATCGAGTTCCTGATGGACAAACACGGGGATTTCTACTTCATGGAAATGAACACCCGCGTCCAGGTGGAGCATCCGGTCACCGAACTGACCACGGGCGTGGACATCAT
>JASHQZ010000339.1 GCA_030038835.1 candidate division FCPU426 bacterium | reverse complement strand
ATGCTTACCATCGGCTGCAACACCAAGGTGGCCGAGGGCATGGTGATTCACACCGACACGCCCAAGGCCAAGGCCGCGCAAAAAAGCGCCTTAGAGATGCTGCTCCTGGACCACCCGCTGGATTGCCCCATCTGCGATAAGGCGGGGGAATGCAAGCTTCAGAACCAGTACATGGAATACGGCCTTTACGATTTCCGTCGCGGCGTGCCGCGCTATTTCAAGGGCGGCAAGGACGAGGATATCGGCGATCATATCATCCTGGACCAGGAGCGCTGCGTACTTTGCACCCGCTGCATCCGCTTTGTGGATGAGATACCCCAAACGTCCGAACTGGGCATCGTAAGCCGGGGCCACGAATCCAAGATCACCATTTTCCCGGATGCCCGGTTGGACAACCCCTATTCCGGCAATGTCACCGACGTTTGCCCCGTCGGGGCCCTCACTTTGAAAGAATTTCGTTTCAAGCAGAGGGTTTGGTTTCTCAAGAAAGCCGAATCCATCTGCCAGGGTTGCGCCAGGGGCTGCAACATTACGGTGGAACACAACCGGGGCCGAATCTACCGTTTCATGCCGCGCGAAAACGCGGAACTCAATAAAACCTGGATTTGCGACGAAGGCCGATTCTCCTTTAATTACTTCCAGGAGAACCGCTTGGAAGAAGTCCGGTTGGGCCGCTCACCCTCGAACCTGACCGAGGGCATCGCCCAACTGGCGAACCTGTTGAGGGATCTTTCACCCGACGAGGTGGCAGGCATTGCCTCCCCGACCGGCGCATTGGAAGACCTTTACGTGATGAAAAAGCTCTTCGAGAAGCGTTTCAAGCTGAAGAACCTGGCGGCCCCCTTTTGGGGCAAGAAGGGCGATGAGGATAAGATCCTCAAACTGGCCGATAAATCCCCCAATACCCAAGGACTGAACCTCTTGGGGTTCGATCCCGAAGGGAAGGACCTGGTTTCGAGAATCGAAAAAGGCGACTTTAAAGTCGTCCTCATCATGCATAACAACCCCTTCGGGCAAGACGAGGAAAGGGCCAAGAAGATCTACGCCAAAGTGAAGGCCCTGGCTGTGCTTTCGGTGCACAAGACCAGGACTGTCGAGATGGGGTCCATGACGTTCCCCGTGAGGACTTTTATCGAAAAGAACGGAACTTTCGTGAACGCCACCAGCCGCCTGCAGCGGTTCCGCCAAGCCATTGAGCCCGAAAGTCCAAATGTCATTGAGGCTTCTTTGTGGATTTGCCGCTTGGCCAAGGCGTTGGGTGTCGCGGGTTTTGACTACGAGGACACGCCAGCCATCTTCAACGCCATGGCCAAGGAAGTGGAGGCTTTGAAGGGGCTCACATTCCATTCCATCCCCCAGACCGGGAAGGTTTTGGACCTGAAACCCATTGCGACGGAACCCTTCCAGGGCGTGAAGGCGCAACCCAATGTGTTAGGAATGGCCAAGAGTGGAAAAGGATAAGGTCTTTAAATGATGGATTCACAAACATTTACTCTCATCAACATTACGGTCATGACGATCGTGGCATGGATCATCCCGCTCCAGTTCGTGCCGGTCTTCATCTGGCTGGAACGCAAGGGAAGCGCCATCATCCAGGACCGCATCGGGCCCAACCGCGCGGAAATCCTGGGCTTCCGCCTTTTCGGCATGATCCACAACTTCGCGGACGTGGTAAAGCTGCTGATGAAGGAAAACATCGTTCCGGCCAACGTCAACCGGTTCTACTTCATGCTGGCGCCCTTCTGGTCCATGACGGTCTGCCTCCTTCCGCTCTTGGTCGTGCCCCTGGCCGCTCCCGTGGATCTCCCCGGACATACCCTCCGATTCCAGGCGGCCGACCTGGATGTGGGACTGCTGTTCATTCTTTCCATCACCAGCATGGGGGTTTTCGGCATCATCCTGGCCGGCTGGTCGTCGAACAACAAGTTTTCCCTTTTGGGGGGGTTAAGGTCCTCGGCCCAGATGATCTCCTACGAGCTTTCCATGGGGCTGGCCATGGTGGGCCTTTTGATGGTCTACCAGGATGTGAAACTGGGTTCCATCGTGGAAACCCAGGGAAGGCTTTTGACCGCCTGGGGCCATACACTGCCCCTGCCCAATTGGGGCATCTTCCTCCAACCCGTGGGATTCCTCCTGTTCCTGGTAGCTTCCTTCGCGGAAACCAACCGCAACCCCTTTGACCTGGCCGAAGGCGAATCCGAGCTGGTGGCGGGATACCACGTGGAGTATTCCAGCGTGAAATTCGCCCTTTTCTTCATGGCGGAATATTCCAACATGGTGGTGGCGGCCTTCGTGATCTCCACCCTTTTCCTGGGCGGCTACCAGGTGCCTTTTGCCTCCACCGAGACCCTTCAACAAAACCCGAGACTCACCCTGGCCCTCTTGTGCGGCCTGGTGGCCTTGCTGAAGGGAACGGCGGGAGTTCTTTTTTATAAGAGGGGGGAACAGCAAAAGAACCTTTATAGGGGCATGAAACGGGCCGAGCCCTACCTTTTCGCGGGGCTGTGCTTTGCCGTGACCCTCGCCGCCTTGGCTTTGCTGGCGGTGGGGCTGGCCTCCGGGATTTCCCAAGGGGTTGCCATCTTCATGCCCCCCCTCCTGCAGCTGCTTTGCCTGTCGTTGAAGGTTCTGTTCTTCTGCTGGTTGTTCGTTTGGGTCCGTTGGACCCTGCC